>NZ_JBIUWN010000048.1:0-48896 GCF_044743485.1 Pseudomonas sp. NPDC087614
CACCGGCTGGCGCGTACGCGCCGAACTGCGCCTGGAAAGCGCCGTCTTCGCCGCCCTGTCCAAACTCACCGGCGAACTGCTGTCCGACCTGAAAATGGGCGGCATGGACTTCGCCATCGCCGACCCGACCCGCAAGGCCAGCGAAGACGCCCTGCTCAAAGAAGCCGTCACCGCCTTCAAGGCCCGCGCCCAACTGGCCACCGACGCACTGGGCGGCAAGGGCTACAAAATCGTCAACCTGAACCTCAACAGCAATGGCTACCCACAACCGTACCTGCGCGGCCCGATGATGATGAAAGCAGCGGGCATGGATTCAGCGCCGGTTACCCCGGAAGTCGAAGCCGGCACCAGCCAGGTCAACATGACCGCGGATGGCTCGATTGAAGTGCTGATGCCGTGATGTGATGTGGGCTGAATGAAAAACCGGCGATCAGAGCATGATCGCCGGTTTTTTTGTGTCCGGGATTTGTGTTGTTTGTTCTGGCGTCATCGCGAGCAGGCTCACTCCTACCGGAAAATCCTATTTTGCAAATGGGAGCCATCACCTGCCGTTTCTCACGCGGCGAAGTGGGTGGCAGCTATGTGCGGGGTGAGAAACCGGAAAATAGGAAAACCGGCCAGACCGAAGTCTGCCCAAACACAGCCGCCATAACGCATTTGCAGACAGCGAGTACGCTGGCGGCAATTATGCTGATACGAGGACTGAATAACTAATTTTTCCCAGGTTCTCACACCCGATCGCTGAACCTTCAGCGACAACCAAAGCCTAGAGATCGCACGTCCGACGGACAACCTGAAAACCTAGTGGGAAGGTTCTGGTGATTTCACACATTTCTAAACAAACCGAAGTAATCGGGTGACTGAAAGGGCCTCTTCGCGAGCAAGCCCGCTCCCACAGTTTGCACCGAGTACACCCGCCAGAAATGGGTCGGCTGTCAGACCGCCATCGCTAGCAGTTCCCACAGCAACAGCAACAGATCGCAGCCTAAAGCGGAGACAAGTACCCCCCGCACGCGGCCCAGCCCCGCAGGCTTTATCAAAGTGCCGGCCAGTTGGCACAAAACGCCTTGCCCCCGGCGCAATGGTCGTATGACCCGACGATCAAGGACGCCCCCTACGACCCGGCCAAAGCCCGGGCGCTACTTAAGGAAGCCGGGGTTGCGCCCGGTACAACCATCAACCTTTGGGCGATGACAGTGCAACGCGCCTCGAACCCGAACGCGCGAATGTCAGCGCAGATGATCCAGCAGGATTGGGCAAAAATCGGCATCAAGGCCAACATCGTCAGCTATGAATGGGGTGAGTACATCAAGCGTGCCATGAATGGCGAACACGACGCGATGATCTACGGCTGGACAGGTGACAACGGCGACCCGGACAACTGGCCCGGTGTGCTGTACAGCTGCACGGCGGTGAAAGGCAGTAATTACGCCAAATGGTGCGACCCGGCCTACGACAAACTCGTGCAGCAAGCCAAGGTGTCCACCGACAAGTCGCAACGGGTAAAACTGTATCAACAGGCCCAGCAAATTCTTAAACAACAGGCACCGATTACACCGATTGCCAACTCGACGGTGTTCCAGCCGCTGCGCATGGAAGTCACGGACTTGCGTATTAGCCCATTCGGCCTTAAACCCTTCTACGGTGTGGGTATAAATAAGTAACACCAAGCCCCAAGGCGGCGCGCACAACGTGACCGGCGCACCATTTTGGGGCCCTGTTTGCACCGAAAAAATCGCCCGCAAACGGTCAAATGCGTCAACTTTTACACATATGCGACATTAAGGTACGTTCGTGCCACGGTTTAAGGCCGACAGTCGCTCTGCATCTTGCAATGGGTATGGCCCCTGCATAAGTATCCGCAGGCACGACTCACGAGGTCGTACCTCACAACTAAAAAATGACAACAAATCATGAGGCCAACATGCTTAAACACGCGGTCATTCCGTTTTTAGTCGGCGCAGGCTTGTTAGCCTCCGCACCTTTCGCATCCGCTGCGACTAACCTGGTGTTCTGCTCCGAAGGGAGCCCGGCCGGATTCGACCCAGGCCAGTACACCACCGGAACCGACTTCGACGCCTCAGCCGAGACCATGTTCAACCGCCTGACCCAGTTCGAGCGCGGCGGCACCGCCGTTATTCCTGGCCTGGCGACCAAGTGGGACATTTCCGATGACGGCCTGACGTACACCTTCCACCTGCGTGAAGGCGTCAAGTTCCACACCACCCCGTATTTCAAGCCGACTCGTGAGTTCAACGCCGACGACGTGATGTTCACCTTCAATCGCATGATTAACAAGGATGACCCGTTCCGTAAGGCGTACCCGACCGAATTCCCGTACTTCACCGACATGGGGATGGACACCAACATCACCAAGATCGATAAAGTCGACGACCACACCGTCAAGTTCACGTTGAAAGAAGTGGATGCTGCGTTCATCCAGAACATGGCCATGAGCTTCGCCTCGATCCAGTCCGCCGAGTACGCTGCCAAGCTGCTCAAGGAAGGCAGGGCTGCCGACATCAACCAGAAGCCGATCGGCACCGGCCCGTTCGTGTTCAAGAGCTACCAGAAAGACTCCAACATCCGTTACACCGGGAACAAGGACTACTGGAAGCCTGACGATGTGAAGATCGACAACCTGATCTTCGCCATCACCACCGACCCGTCGGTACGCATTCAGAAGCTGAAAAAGAACGAGTGCCAGATCACCCTGTTCCCGCGCCCGGCCGACCTGAAAGCCCTCAAAGAAGACAAGTCGCTGAAAATGCCTGACCAGGCGGGTTTCAACCTGGGCTACATCGCCTATAACGTGATGGACAAGGTCAAAGGCAGCAACGAGCCAAACCCTCTGGCTGACCTGCGTGTGCGCCAGGCGCTGGACATGTCGGTGAACAAGCCGCAGATCATCGACTCGGTTTACCAGGGCGCTGGCCAGTTGGCCGTCAACGCCATGCCACCGACCCAGTGGTCTTACGACACCACCATCAAGGACGCCAAGTACGACCCTGAGAAAGCCAAAGAGCTGCTCAAGGAAGCCGGCGTCAAGGAAGGCACCGAGATCGTGTTGTGGGCAATGCCGGTACA
The DNA here is from genome assembly GCF_044743485.1 of Pseudomonas sp. NPDC087614. Classification (NCBI taxonomy): domain Bacteria; kingdom Pseudomonadati; phylum Pseudomonadota; class Gammaproteobacteria; order Pseudomonadales; family Pseudomonadaceae; genus Pseudomonas; species Pseudomonas sp. NPDC087614. The sequence continues at coordinate 3,088 of NZ_JBIUWN010000048.1, forward strand.
ACGCCCGTACAACCCGAACGCCAAACTGATGGCTGAGATGCTGCAGTCGGACTGGAAGAAGATCGGTCTGAACGTCAAGATCCAGAGCTACGAATGGGGCGAGTACATCAAGCGCTCCAAAGGTGGCGAGAACCAGGCCATGATCATTGGCTGGAGCGGTGACAATGGTGATCCGGACAACTGGCTGAACGTGCTGTTCGGTTGCGACTCGCTCAGCGGCAACAACTTCTCCAAGTGGTGCGACAAGAAGTTCGACGGCCTCGTCAAGGAAGCCAAGCGCACAACCGACCAGGCCAAGCGCACCGAACTGTACAAAGAGGCGCAACACGTCCTCAAAGATGCAGTCCCAATGACACCTATCGCTCACTCGACGGTGTACCAACCCATGCGCGCCAACGTGCAGGATTTCAAGATCAGCCCATTCGGTTTGAATTCCTTCTACGGCGTCAGCGTCAGCAAATAAGGCATTGCAACGGCGACGTTTTTGACGTCGCCGTTGTTTTACCTGCCGGAAAGTTAGGAAATTGCCTACATCCAATTCCGCTGCGGATTACTGCAACGGCATAGGACGCGTCGACTTTTCCTACGAGGTTTCAGGCATTTACGCATTTACTGCCAGACCCACGGCCCCTACCGTCGGGTTCTGACCAGTGACTGTGTGGGCTAACGGTTTGCTGTCCGCACTGGTTTGAGCTTGATGCAGCCACAACGTCCCCGGATGGGATCGCAGCGCATCGAAAAACACTAAAAAAGAGGGAGCGTCATGCGCCATACCTTGGTTTTTTCCGCTTTGCTGGGCGCCGGCCTGTTGGCCGCCACGTCCGCCAGTTTCGCCGCACCCAAAAGCCTGGTGTTCTGCTCCGAAGGCAGCCCGGCGGGTTTTGATACCGCGCAATACACGACGGCCACCGATAACGATGCCGCCGAGCCGCTGTATAACCGTTTGGTCGAGTTCGAAAAAGGCGCGACCAATGTCGTCCCAGGTCTGGCTACCAAGTGGGATATTTCCGAGGATGGTCTCAAGTACACCTTTCACCTACGTGAAGGTGTGAAATTTCATACAACGCCTTACTTCAAGCCGACCCGCGATTTCAACGCCGACGACGTGTTGTTCACGTTTAATCGCATGCTCGATGCACAACAGCCCTTCCGTAAGGCTTATCCGACCGAGTTCCCGTATTTCAACGGGATGAGCCTGAACAAGAACATTGCCAAGGTCGAAAAGACCGGGCCACTGACCGTGGAGTTCACGCTCAACAGCGTTGACGCCGCGTTCATCCAGAACATCGCCATGAGCTTCGCCGCCATTCTGTCCGCCGAATACGCCGACAAGCTGTTGGCCGAAGGCAAGCCGAGCGACATCAACCAGAAGCCGATCGGCACCGGCCCGTTCGTGTTCAAGAGCTACCAGAAAGACTCGAACATCCGTTACACCGCTAATAAACAATACTGGGACCCGAGCCGGGTAAAGCTCGATAACCTGATTTTCGCGATCAACACCGACGCCTCGGTGCGCGTGCAAAAGCTCAAGGCTGGCGAATGCCAGATCACCCTGCATCCACGCCCGGCTGATGTCGACGCGCTGAAGAGCGATCCAAAACTGCAACTGATCTCCAAGCCGGGTTTCAACCTCGGCTACATCGCCTACAACGTGCGCCACAAACCGTTCGACCAGCTCGAAGTGCGTCAGGCGCTGGACATGGCGGTGAATAAACAGGGGATTCTCAACGCCGTTTACCAAGGCGCCGGCCAACTGGCGGTCAACGCCATGCCACCGACCCAGTGGTCTTACGACGATACGATCAAAGACGCTGCCTACAACCCGGAAAAAGCCAAAGAGTTGCTCAAGGCTGCTGGCGTGAAAGAAGGCACCGAGATCACCCTGTGGGCGATGCCGGTGCAGCGTCCGTACAACCCGAACGCCAAACTGATGGCCGAAATGCTCCAGGCCGACTGGGCGAAAATCGGTCTGAAAGTGAAGATCGTCAGCTATGAATGGGGCGAGTACATCAAGCGCACCAAGAATGGCGAACACGACGTCAGCCTGATCGGCTGGACCGGTGACAACGGTGACCCGGACAACTGGCTCGGCACGCTGTACAGCTGCGATGCCATTGGTGGCAACAACTACTCGATGTGGTGCGATCCGACTTACGACAAGCTGATCAAAGAGGCCAAGGTCGTCACCGACCGCGACCAGCGCACCGCGCTTTACAAACAGGCGCAGCAGTTGCTCAAGCAGCAAGTGCCGATCACGCCTGTCGCCCACTCGACGGTCAACCAACCGTTAAGCACCCGGGTTGAAGGGTTCAAGGTCAGCCCCTTCGGTCGCAACGTGTTCTCGGGCGTCAGTATCGATTAACCCAACCGATTAGCCGCAATGCTGAGGGGGGCCGTCTATCCCCCTCACGCAAGCGCTTTGCCGAAATTCGCCAATCCGGCCTTTGGCAAACGTTTGCGATGTGTGATTGAGTTCTAAACCAAATAGCCGGACGACCAAAAAAAGACCGGTATAAAAAGAAAGTAAAGGAGCTTCACCCATGAAACTGAGCAGCACCGCGATACTGGCTTTGGCCATCAGCAGCATCACCGCCACGGCGTATGCAGAACCTGTCAGTCAGGAGTTCGTCCCCACTACCCTGGCCGGCAGTAGCGCCCAAAGCGAGGCCAAAGGCTTTATTGATGGACAGAGCCTGGGCGGCACAACCCGTAACTTTTATGCCAATGAACTGAAGCGTCGTGACGACAGTTTCAGCTACGTGAAGAACAGCGACAAGAACACCACGCCACAGGTCAGAACCAAAACCCCGCGTCGTATCAACTGGGTTCAGGGCACCATCGTCAACTACACCTCGGGCTTCACCCAAGGCACCGTTGGCGTGAGCACTGAAGTGGCCGCCTACAACGCCATCGTTCTGGATCGTGACCGTAAGGACATCGCTGGCGGCTCCAACCGCACCCTCGCCGACTCCGACGGCGACGCTGTCGGCCAGTGGAGCAAACTGGGTCTGGCCAACGTCAAGTTCCGCGTATCGAACACCACCCTGACCGCCGGTCGCCAGAATTTCAGCACGCCGATCGTCGATGTCATCGGCAACCGTCCGCTGCCTTCGAGCTTCGAAGGTATCAGCCTGCACAGCGAAGAATTCAGCAACCTGTCGTTTGACCTGGCCGGTTTCGACCGCGTCTCGCCACGTACCGAACAGAGCCTGTCGAAATTCCGTTCCGAGTACTCGGCCACTGGTGTTGAAACCGACAAGGTTTACACAGCCGGTTTGAACTACCAGCCGCTCAAGAGCCTGAAAACCAGCCTGTATGTCGCGAACGTTGAAGACTTCTGGAACCAGTACTACTTCGGCGCCACCCACGAACTGGGTGACAGCCAGGTCCTGAGCCTGACCACCGGTCTGAACTACTACAAGACTGTCGACGAAGGCAAAAAGTTGATGGGCAACATCGACAACGACACCTACTCGCTGTCGCTCGGCCTGACTCACCAGGCCCACAGCCTGACCTTCTCGTATCAGGAAGTGAACGGCAACGAGTACTTCGACTACCTGCACGAAACCAACGGCATCTACCTGGCCAACTCCCTGCTGTCGGACTTCAACGGCCCGAACGAGAAATCCTTCCAGATCGCTTACGGCTTGAACATGGCTGAATACGGCGTACCTGGCCTGAAGTTCAACATATACCAGGCGCGCGGCTGGGGCATCGACGGCACTCACTACCGTGGCACGGCTTACACCGATCCAGGAGCCAAACGCGGCGACCTGAGCCTGATGAATGGCGAAAGCCACTATGAATACGGCGTCGGTGCTTCTTACGCCGTGCAGAGCGGCCCGCTCAAGGCCACCGCTATTCGTGCGACGTACACCACTCACCGCGCCAGCGAGCACCAGGCTGACGGCAACATCAACGAGTTCCGTCTCGTGACCACCATTCCGTTCAACATCCTGTAAAAACGCTAACCGACGGCTGACTCATGAAGAGTCGGCCGTTCGGTTTTTTGTCTTCAACCGATTGCAGAGGGTTATCGATGAAAATGCTTCCCCTACGTGCGGCCGTCGCTGCCGCGTTGTTGAGCGCCGCCATCGGCGTCTCGGCCAAACCCTTGGTGGTCTGCACCGAAGCCAGTCCGGAAGGCTTCGACATGGTCCAGTACACAACTGCAGTCACAGCCGACGCGGTGGCCGAAACCATCTTCAACCGGCTGGCGGACTTCAAGCCCGGCACCACCGAAGTGATACCGGCGCTGGCCGACTCCTGGGACATCAGCGATGACGGCTTGAGCTACACCTTCCACCTGCGCAAAGGCGTCAAGTTTCACACCACCGATTACTTCAAGCCGACTCGCGACATGAACGCCGACGACGTGGTCTGGAGCTTCCAGCGTCAACTGGACCCGAATCACCCGTGGCACAAACTGTCGAGCGTGGGCTTCCCCTACTTTGAAAGCATGGGCTTCAAGGAACTGCTCAAAAGCGTAGAAAAAGTCGACGACAACACGGTCAAGTTCACCCTGACCCGCCGCGAAGCGCCGTTCCTGGCCGACCTGGCCATGGCGTTCTCCTCGATCTACTCGGCCGAATACGCCGACCAGTTGCTCAAGGCCAACAAGACCGGCGACCTGAACAGCAAGCCGATCGGCACCGGCCCGTTCATCTTCCAGCGTTACGCCAAGGACGCTCAAGTACGGTTCAAGGCCAACCCGGACTATTTCCGTGGCAAGCCACCGGCCGATGCGCTGATTCTGGCGATTGCCACCGACAACAACGTGCGCCTGCAAAAACTCAAGGCCAACGAGTGCCAGATTGCGCTGTATCCGAAGCCGGATGACATCCCGAGCATCAAGAAAGACAGCAACCTGAAAGTCGCCGAACTCGACGCGATGACCGTGTCGTATGTCGCCATGAACACCCAGCACAAATACATGAGCGACGTGCGGGTGCGCAAAGCGATCGACATCGCCTTCGACAAGGAAGCCTACGTAAACGCGCTGTTTGGCAAAGGTAACGCCACCGTCGCAGTCAACCCGTACCCACCGACGCTGCTGGGCTACAACCATGACTTGAAGAACCCGCCTCGCGATCTCGACAAGGCTCGCGCCCTGCTCAAGGAAGCCGGTGTTCCAGAAGGCACCACGTTTACCCTGTTTACCCGCAACGGCGGCGGCCCGACCAACCCCAACCCGATGCTCGGCGCGCAGATGATGCAGGCTGACCTGGCGAAAGTCGGGATCAAGATCGACATCCGCGTGATGGAATGGGGCGAAATGCTCAAACGCGCCAAGGCCGGTGAGCACGACATGGTCTCGGCCGGATGGGCGGGCGACAATGGCGATCCGGACAACTTCCTGACGCCTATGCTCAGTTGCGAGGCGGCCAAGAATGGCGAGAACTACGCGCGCTGGTGCAACGAGAAATTCCAGGCTCTGCTGGATGAAGCACGGGCTAAAGTAGATCCGGCCGAACGCGCGAAACTCTACGAGCAAGCCCAGGTCCTGTTTAATCAGGACCAACCGTGGATCAGCATGGCCCACACCCGGATGTTCACTGCAATGCGCAACAACGTAGAGGGCTACCACATCAGCCCTCTGACAACTAATAACTTCGCCACCACCCAGGTGAAGTAGATAAGAAACGCCCGGCCTCCCTGACCCCAGGGAAGCCGGGTACGCCTAACCGGCTGATGAGGTACCACACAAGATGTTTAGTTTTATTGCCCGCCGACTGGGGTTGTTGATCCCCACGTTTTTCGGCATCACCTTGCTGACTTTCGCGTTGATTCGCATGATTCCGGGCGACCCCGTGGAAGTGATGATGGGCGAACGTCGGGTCGATCCCGAAATGCACGCTCAGGCAATGGAACGCCTAGGTCTGAACAAACCGCTGTATGCCCAGTATCTGGACTACATCGGCAAACTGGCTCACGGCGATCTCGGCGAATCCCTGCGTACGCGCACCAGCGTCTGGACCGAGTTCACCTCCCTTTTCCCGGCGACCCTGGAACTGTCCATGGCCGCCCTGCTGTTCGCCGGCATTCTGGGCCTTCTGGCCGGGGTGATTGCGGCACTCAAGCGAGGATCCCTGTTCGACCATGGGGTGATGGGCATCTCCCTGGCGGGGTATTCGATGCCGATCTTCTGGTGGGGCCTGATCCTGATCATGTTCTTCTCGGTGAGCCTGGGCTGGACCCCGGTGTCCGGGCGGATCGACCTGCTCTACGACATCGAGCCGCGCACCGGTTTCATGTTGATCGACACGCTGCTGGCCGATGACGTCGGCGCATTCTTCGACGCATTGCATCACTTGATCCTGCCGGCCATCGTGCTGGGGACCATCCCGCTGGCGGTGATCGCGCGGATGACCCGCTCCTCGATGCTCGAAGTCCTGCGTGAAGACTACATCCGCACTGCCAGGGCCAAAGGCCTGTCGCCGGCACGCGTGGTGTTCGTCCACGGTTTGCGTAACGCGCTGATTCCGGTCCTGACCGTGGTCGGCCTGCAAGTCGGCACGCTGCTGGCCGGTGCGGTTCTGACCGAAACCATCTTCTCCTGGCCCGGCATTGGTAAATGGCTGATCGAAGCCATCGGCGCCCGGGACTACCCGGTTGTGCAAAACGGCATCCTGTTAATCGCCTGCCTGGTGATTCTGGTCAACTTCGTAGTGGACATCCTCTACGGCTTTGCCAACCCACGCATCCGTCATCAGCGCTGAGGTCAATTACCCATGAGCACTCCAACTTCCTCAGCAGCCACCGCCGCGTCCGACGTGGATCAAAGCCTGCTGTACCCGTCACCGTACAAAGAATTCTGGCAAGCCTTCTCCAAGAACAAGGGCGCAGTTGCCGGTTTGCTGTTCATGCTGCTGATCGTCTTCTGCGCGCTGTTCGCGCCGTGGGTCGCCCCGCATAACCCGAGCGAGCAATACCGTGACTTCCTGCTGACGCCGCCGTCGTGGCTCGAAGGCGGGCAGATTCAGTTCCTGCTCGGCACCGATGAACTGGGTCGCGACTTGCTGTCGCGTCTGATCCAGGGTTCGCGCCTGTCGCTGCTGATCGGTTTGTCTTCGGTCGTGATGTCGTTGATCCCGGGCATCCTGCTGGGTCTGTTCGCCGGTTTCTTCCCCAAAGTCCTCGGCCCGACCATCATGCGTTTGATGGACATCATGCTGGCCCTGCCGTCCTTGCTGCTGGCGGTGGCGATTGTTGCCATCCTCGGCCCTGGCCTGATCAACACCGTGATTGCAATTGCTGTGGTATCGCTGCCGTCCTACGTGCGTCTGACCCGTGCTGCGGTGATGGGCGAACTGAACCGCGACTACGTGACCGCCGCGCGCCTGGCCGGTGCCGGGCTGCCACGCCTGATGTTCATCACCGTGCTGCCCAACTGCATGGCACCGCTGATCGTACAAGCGACCCTGAGCTTCTCCTCGGCGATTCTCGATGCCGCCGCCCTGGGCTTCCTCGGCCTTGGCGTACAACCGCCAACCCCTGAGTGGGGCACCATGCTGGCCTCGGCCCGCGACTACATCGAACGCGCCTGGTGGGTGGTGAGCCTGCCTGGTTTGACCATTTTGCTCAGCGTGCTGGCAATCAACCTGATGGGCGACGGTCTGCGCGATGCGCTGGACCCGAAACTCAAGAACGCCGCCTGAGGAGATTCCCATGTCACTGCTAGAAATCAAGAATCTCAACGTTCGCTTCGGCGACAAAACCGCCGTGCCGGTGGTCGATGGCCTCGACCTCAAAGTCGACAAGGGCGAAGTACTGGCGATCGTGGGCGAGTCCGGTTCGGGCAAATCCGTGACCATGATGGCCCTGATGGGCCTGATCGAGCACCCGGGGATCGTCACGGCCGACGCCCTGAATTTCGACGGCAAGAACATGCTCACCCTGAGCAACCGCCAGCGCCGGCAGATCGTCGGCAAAGACCTGGCAATGGTGTTCCAGGACCCGATGACCGCACTGAACCCGAGCTACACCGTCGGTTTCCAGATCGAAGAAGTGCTGCGCCTGCACCTGAAAATGTCCGGCAAGCAAGCGCGTAAACGTGCCATCGAACTGCTGGAAAAAGTGGAAATCCCGGGCGCCGCCAGCCGTATGGACGCCTACCCGCATCAACTGTCCGGCGGTATGAGCCAGCGCGTCGCCATCGCCATGGCGATTGCCGGCGAGCCGAAACTGCTGATCGCCGACGAACCGACCACTGCACTGGACGTAACGATTCAGGCGCAGATCATGGATCTGCTGCTGGCGTTGCAGAAAGAACAGGACATGGGCCTGGTGCTGATCACCCACGACCTCGCGGTCGTGGCTGAAACCGCCCAGCGCGTGTGCGTGATGTATGCCGGCCAAGCCGTTGAAGTCGGTCAGGTGCCACAACTGTTCGACATCCCGGCGCACCCGTACAGCGAAGCGCTGCTCAAGGCGATTCCGGAGCACAGCCAGGGCGCCGAGCGTCTGGCGACGCTGCCGGGCATCGTCCCGGGCCGTTACGACCGTCCGCAGGGCTGCCTGCTGTCGCCGCGCTGCCCGTACGTGCAGGACAGCTGCCGCGCGCAACGTCCGACCCTTGACCCGAAAAGCCACAGCCTCGCCCGCTGCTTCTACCCGCTGAACCAGGAGGTGGCGTAATGGCCGTCGTACTTACTGCCCGCGACCTGACCCGTCACTACGAAGTCTCCCGTGGCCTGTTCAAGGGCCACGCCACCGTGCGCGCGCTGAACGGCGTGTCGTTCGAACTGGAAGCCGGCAAGACCCTCGCGGTTGTCGGCGAGTCGGGCTGTGGCAAATCGACCCTCGCCCGCGCCCTGACCCTGATTGAAGAGCCGTCGTCCGGTTCCCTGAAAATCGCCGGCCAGGAAGTGGCCGGTGCCGACAAGGCCCAGCGCAAGCAACTGCGCAAAGACGTGCAGATGGTGTTCCAGAGCCCGTACGCGTCGTTGAACCCACGGCAGAAAGTCGGTGATCAGCTCGGCGAGCCGCTGCTGATCAACACCAACCTGTCCGCCGCCGAACGTCGCGAGAAAGTCCAGGCGATGATGAAGCAGGTCGGCTTGCGTCCCGAGCACTACCAGCGCTATCCGCACATGTTTTCCGGCGGTCAGCGCCAGCGGATCGCCCTGGCCCGGGCAATGATGCTGCAACCCAAAGTGCTGGTGGCGGACGAACCGACTTCGGCGCTGGACGTGTCGATTCAGGCGCAGGTGCTTAACCTGTTCATGGATCTGCAGCAGGAGTTCAACACCGCCTACGTGTTCATCTCGCACAACCTGGCGGTGGTGCAACACGTGGCCGATGACGTGATGGTGATGTACCTCGGTCGCCCGGTGGAAATGGGTCCGAAAAACGCCATCTATGATCGTCCTCTGCACCCTTACACCCAGGCGCTGCTGTCGGCGACCCCGACGATTCACCCGGATCCGGACAAGCCGAAAATCAAGATCGTCGGCGAATTGCCCAACCCGCTCAACCCGCCCGCAGGCTGCGCGTTCCACAAGCGTTGCCCGTATGCGACCGAGCGTTGCAGCACTGAAGAGCCAGCCCTGCGCGAGCTCGACAACCGGCAGGTGGCGTGCCACTACGCCGAGCAGTTCCTCGACGGCGCGGCGTAAGCAAATCCCGAGGCAAATGCAAGCCCGCTCCCACAGAGATTGTGTTGGACTTAGAGTCAAAGTGTTAACCAAACCCCTTCCGCTTCGATTGCGCATCAGTCGAGGTAGAAGGGGTTTTCTTTTGTCTGCCATTTACGTCTGGCTGTCGCCTTCGTCACTGTCGTCGGTGGCCGGCTCGTCGGTGGTCGAATCATCATCGCCTTCGCTGCCGCCCTGGCCTTTATCACCGCCCTCAGAATCAGACTTGGCCAGCATCAGCCCGCTGTGCCCCACCTGCCCGCTGAAGGCCTGGGCATCGTGATCCTCGCACTCGGCCCAAGCCGTCGCGGTGCCGAGGGAGAAGATCACCATCACTTTCAACAGCAGCAAAACGCGTAGCAATCTGTTTTTCATGATCGATTCCATCCTCTGCGGGTGAGACAAACATGCCGATCCGGCGATGAATGAAATCTAGTTCCGATCCGCCGGGTTCACCAGACAAGACACTCAGCAGCCGGCAGAAATACCCTCGGCACAAAGACTGGTTTCCAATAACGCCAATAGCCGCAGCCGCTAAAGGACGCCGGCCTGCCCTTAAGGCCCGTCCGAGACGCGTGTGTGAGTGGCCTGATAAATCAGCGGGATGGCCAACAGCGCCAGCGTCGCACTGACCAGCCAGACACTGTGCCCGCCAAAGTATCCGTACATTTGACCGCTCAGCACCGGTGATACCAGTGCGCTCGCACTCCAGCTCATGAAAAACAGACCGAAGTACTGCCCGCCTTTGCCACTCTGTGCATGCTGCATGACCAACACATTGAGCGGCGGCATGAACAGCGCTTCGCCCAGTGTCCAGACCACCGTCGACAGGCAGACGAAAAACAGTCCGGTGCCCAACGGCAACATGCCCAGCCCGATAGCCAGCAACAGACTGCCGGCCACCAGTTGCCGCCGCATGCCCCACCGTTCGCCCCAATGGGACAGCGGAATCTGCAGGGCCACAATCAGTATCGCGTTGAGCGCGAACTGCCAACCGATGGCTTCTGTGCTCAAGTGGTAGTAGTCACGCAGATAGTTGCCCAGCGTGCTGTAGACGGTGTCGAACGCCATGCCGAGCAAGACCGCCGCTGCCAGCAACCAGAGAAACGCCTTGTCGCGATACGCAGAGGATGAGCCGGAGCCCGCATCGGCTGACGCCTCAACGATCAGCACCGGTCGACGCCAGGTCGTGCGGACAAACCAGAGCAACGCCAGTAGCGTCATCGCCGCACTGGCGAAAAACACCGAGCGAAAATCCGTCTGCGCCAACGCCCCGCCAGCCACCCCGGCAGCGGCCATCCCGAGATTTCTCGCAACCCGGCTCAAAGCTTGCGCACGCGAACGCTGCGCAACCTCGCAATACTCCATGATCAACCGTTGATGCAGGGTGCGGATCGCCCCGTCGAGCACACCGCTCAACAGCAATAACGCCGCAAGCCACGGCACGTCGGTGACCAACCCCAACAGGATCAGGGTCCATACCGACAGGAAAAACAGCGCCGCCGTGAGCCGCGCCGTGGGAAAGCGATCACTGAGCAACCCACCGACCATCGAACCGATCAACAGCCCCGCGCCGTAACCGGACAGCAGCCAGCCCACGGTTTCAATCGCCAGCCCCAGCTCCTGACGCAGATACAACGCCATGAACAGCTTGACCATACTGCTGAGGCGATTGATGAACAGCAGCGCCGCGAGCACCCAGGCCATTACGCCGAAATAGCCGTCCAGCCGCAGCAGGTGAGTCCGTCGACTCGTCATTCCTTTGACCTCTTGAAGCCGCCTAAGTGAACCGGAACAGTAACGGGCAACACGCCAGTTGTCGCGCCTCTGAACGCCTGAAACCACAAAATCGTAACCACCCTACAACCCCAGCAGGAGCTGCCGAAGGCTGAGTTGGATCGAGTGCATTCATCTAGAAAATTAACGGCTGACAGGCCGCCATAGCTGGCAAGACAAACTCCCACAGGGATTGCATGCAACCTGTAAGAAATGGGTCGGCTGGCAGGCCGCCTTCGCGAGCAGGCTCGCTCCCATAAGAAAGCAATAGCAGAACGCACATCGCCTCTGCTCCTCACCACTCAACAGGATGAGCGTTAGCTCGGCTGCAGCTCTTGATCTTGATCCACGGGCGACGTCGGAAGGCTGAGTGGAGGGATTGATCCGGGGATGGGAGCGCAGCGACCGTTTGGCGAAGCCAAACACATCGAGAGGAGGTGCAGCGCAGCAAACCGGAGGCGATGCCCCCCGGATCAATCCCGCAGCGAAGGAACCCCGAGCCCCAGCGAGCGGGCCGCACGTAGGAGCAAGCGTTTTTTTGCTTACTTTTTTTAGGCGTTTGTAAAAAAAGTGAGTCGCCGTAAGGGCGAAACCGTCAGCCGCAACACCCGCAGAAACGGATATACACCCAAACCAACCAAGCAAAAAAAGCCCCCTAGGCATACACCTAGGGGGCTTTGGACAAAACAATTCAGCGCTTAGTGATGCTCACGCGTCGCACGGAATTTCACATCCGGCCAGCGCTCTTCCATCAACGCCAGGTTAACCCGCGTCGGAGCGAGGTAAGTCAGGTGCCCACCGCCATCGACTGCCAGGTTTTCCACAGCCTTGTTGGAGAATTCCTCAAGCTTCTTCTTGTCGTCGCATTCAATCCAGCGCGCCGAGTAAACAGTGATCGGCTCGTACGAGCACTCGACCTTGTATTCCTCTTTCAAGCGACTGGCGACCACGTCGAACTGCAGCACACCGACGGCACCGAGAATGATGTCGTTGCTGCGCTCCGGGAAGAACACCTGGGTCGCGCCTTCTTCAGCCAACTGCTGCAGCCCCTGGCGCAGTTGCTTGGATTTCAGCGGGTCACGCAGACGCACGCGACGGAACAGTTCCGGGGCGAAGTGCGGAATACCGGTGAAACCAAGCGCTTCACCTTCGCTGAAAGTGTCGCCGATCTGAATGGTGCCGTGGTTGTGCAGGCCGATGATATCGCCGGCAAACGCCTCTTCCAGTTGCTCACGCTCGGAGGAGAAGAACGTCAGGGCGTCGCCGATGCGCACGTCCTTGCCGGTACGCACATGACGCATCTTCATGCCTTTTTCGTACTTGCCGGAGCAGATACGCATGAAGGCGATGCGGTCACGGTGTTTGGGGTCCATGTTCGCCTGGATCTTGAAGATGAAGCCCGAGAACTTCTCTTCGACCGGTTCCACGGTGCGCTCGTTGGCCACGCGTGCCAGCGGGCGCGGCGCCCAGTCAACGACGGCGTCGAGCACGTGGTCGACACCGAAGTTGCCCAGTGCGGTACCGAAGAACACCGGGGTCAGTTGGCCGTCGAGGAACTCTTGCTGGTTGAACTCGTGGCAGGCGCCCTGTACCAGTTCCAGTTGCTCGATGAAGCGGTCGTACTCGTCGCCCAGATGCGCGCGGGCTTCGTCGGAGTCGAGCTTCTCGATGATCTTGGTTTCGGTGCGTTCGTGACCGTGACCGGCGGTGTAGACAATGATGTAGTCGTCGGCCAGGTGGTACACGCCTTTGAAGTCGCGGTAGCAACCGATCGGCCAGGTGATCGGCGCCGCCTTGATCTTCAGAACGGCTTCGATTTCGTCGAGCAGTTCGATCGGGTCGCGGATGTCACGGTCGAGTTTGTTGATGAAGCTGACGATCGGCGTGTCTCGCAGACGGCAAACGTCCATCAGCGCGATGGTCCGTGGCTCAACACCCTTACCGCCGTCGAGGACCATCAAGGCCGAGTCCACTGCCGTCAGAGTGCGGTAGGTGTCTTCGGAGAAGTCTTCGTGGCCCGGGGTGTCGAGCAGGTTGACCATGTGATCGCGATACGGGAACTGCATGACCGACGTGGTAATGGAAATACCCCGTTGTTTCTCCATCTCCATCCAGTCGGATGTCGCATGGCGGTCGGATTTACGGGATTTCACCGTACCGGCCACCGCAATCGCCTTGCCCATCAACAGGAGCTTTTCGGTGATCGTGGTTTTACCGGCATCGGGGTGGGAAATAATGGCGAAAGTGCGGCGTTTCGCGACTTCGGCGGCCTGGTTGGTCATGGGAAATCGCCTGGCGGTGATTCAAAAAAGGGCCGCGATTATAGCCCAAGTCCAGACAATAACCGAACCGTTGAGCACATCAGGGGTGGCCAAATGCTGTCTCGGATGGGAACCTTTTAAAGCACGGAGACGTCCATCCCCTGTTACGACGTTTCGTCAGGGGCTGAAAAATCAGCAAGTTAGCCTGACGAGGCTGCGCTCATGGCTCGCTTTCAGACCGCTTTTTGCCGGTGCTGAGGGAGCTGCTTCTCGCGAACGTTTTTTCCCGGCAGCCAAGGTTTGGCCTGCCACGCAGGATGGCGTTCGCCGACTAAAAAAAAGGAGTCCGCCTGTGGCTATCCGCTATGGCAAAGGGCTGATGGGAGGTGCGGTGGTGATCGCGCTCCTGGCCCTGCTGGTCCACTGGATCGGCATCAACACGATCGAACACTACCGCGACGATTTGTTGTTTTACCTGCAAGCTCATCTGGTTCTCGTCCTCGCTTCAATGCTCGCTGCCCTCGTCGTGGGCATCCCCGCCGGCATCTTCCTCAGTCGCCCAGGCATGGTCGGGCGCGCCGAACGCTTCATGCAGATCTTCAACATCGGCAACACCGTGCCGCCGTTGGCCGTACTCGCAATTGCCCTGGGGATTCTGGGCATCGGCAGCGGCCCGGCGATCTTCGCGCTGTTCCTCGCGTCCCTGTTGCCAATTGTGCGCAACACCTACGAAGGCCTGAAAAACGTTCAGGGTTCACTCAAAGAAGCCGCCGTCGGCATCGGCATGACCCCGCGTCAGGTGCTGTGGAAAGTCGAGTTGCCCAACGCTGTGCCGATCATCGTCGGTGGTGTGCGTGTGGCGCTGGCGATCAATGTCGGGACAGCGCCGCTGGCGTTCCTGATCGGCGCCAACAGCCTTGGCAGCCTGATCTTCCCGGGTATCGCGCTGAACAATCAGCCGCAACTGCTGCTCGGCGCCGCGTGTACCGCCTTACTGGCGCTGCTGCTCGATGGCGCTGTCACCCTGGGCAGTCGACTCTGGCTCGAACGCGGCTTGCGCCCGTCTTAAGCCCCGGCAAAGGAATCTTCATGAAACGACTTAGCTTGATTTTAGGCTGCGCCCTGCTGTTCGCAGGAATCGCCCAAGCCGCCGACAAACCGGTTATCCGCATTGGCGCCCGGGTGTTCACCGAACAAACCCTACTGGCGCAAATCACCTCGCAGTACCTGCGCAGCAAAGGCTACGACGCGCAAATCACCGGTGGGCTGGGTAGCAATCTGGCGCGCAGCGCTCAGGAGAGTGGCCAACTGGACATGCTCTGGGAGTACACCGGTGTGTCGCTGGTGTCCTACAACCATGTCACCGAAAAACTCGACAGCGAACAGTCCTACGCTCGGGTGAAAGAACTCGATGCCAAAAAAGGCCTGACCTGGCTCGCACCGTCGAAATTCAGCAACACCTATGCACTGGCCCTGCCGAAAAAAATCGCCGACCAGTACCCGCAGATCAACAGCATCAGCGAACTGAACACCGTGCTGCGGGATGAGGCCGAGGCCAATCATCTGGTGGCTCTGGACACTGAGTTCGCCAACCGCTCCGACGGCCTGGACGGCATGGTCAAGCTCTATGACATGAACCTGACACGCGAGAACACCCGCCAGATGGACGCCGGTCTGGTCTACACCGCCCTGCGCAATGGCCAAGTGTTCGCCGGCCTGGTGTACACCACGGACGGTCGCCTGAGCGCCTTCAATCTGAAATTGCTGGCGGACGACAAGCATTACTTCCCGGACTACACCGCCGCGCCCGTGGTGCGCCAGGCCTATCTGGACGCCCACCCGAAACTGGCCGGGCAACTCAAGCCGCTGGCCGAACTGTTTGATGACGAAACCATGCGCCGGCTCAACGCGCGGGTCGATGTCGATCATGAAAGCCCATCCGCTGTGGCCGCTGATTTCCTGCGCCAACATCCATTGAATTGAAGGGAGGAAACGTCATGGAATTCTTGAACGCCTTTTCCCATCTTGACTGGCAGCAGGTGTTGCACCTGACCTTGCAGCACATTTCTTTGGTGGGGATCGCCGTCAGTCTGGCGATTGTCGCCGGTGTGCCGCTGGGCATTCTGATGACCCGCTTTCCGAGCCTCGCCGGCCCTTTACAGGCCAGCGCCACCGTGCTGCTGACCGTGCCGTCGATTGCCCTGTTCGGCCTGCTGTTGCCGTTCTACTCCAAGTTCGGCCAAGGCCTGGGCCCGATGCCGGCGATCACGGCGGTGTTCCTTTATTCACTGCTGCCGATCATGCGCAACACCTACCTGGCCCTGACCGGCGTCGAACCGGGCATCCGTGAAGCCGCGCGCGGCATCGGCATGACCTTCGGCCAGCGCCTGCGCATGGTCGAGTTGCCGATTGCGGTACCGGTGATCCTCGCCGGTGTGCGCACTGCCGTGGTGATGAACATCGGCGTGATGACCATCGCCGCCACCGTCGGCGCCGGCGGTCTCGGTGTGTTGATCCTCGCCTCCATCAGCCGCAGTGACATGTCGATGCTCATCGTCGGCGCGCTGCTGGTCAGTCTTCTGGCGATCTTCGCCGACCTCCTCCTGCAGTGGCTGCAACGCGCGCTGACTCCAAAAGGACTCCTCAAATGATCGAACTTCAAAACCTCAGCAAGACCTTCCAAAGCAACGGCAAAGACATCAAAGCCGTGGACTCGGTGAGCCTGACCGTCAATGAAGGCGAAATCTGTGTGTTCCTCGGGCCATCGGGTTGCGGCAAAAGCACCACGCTGAAGATGATCAACCGCCTGATCAAACCGACTTCGGGCAAGATCCTGATCAACGGTGAAGACACCACCGACCTGGACGAAGTGACCCTGCGCCGCAACATCGGCTACGTGATCCAGCAGATCGGTCTGTTCCCGAACATGACCATCGAAGAGAACATTGTGGTGGTGCCGAAGCTGCTCGGCTGGGACAAACAGAAATGCCACGACCGCGCCCGTGAACTGATGAGCATGATCAAGCTTGAGCCCAAGCAGTATCTGCATCGTTATCCGCGAGAATTGTCCGGTGGCCAGCAACAGCGCATCGGCGTGATTCGTGCGCTGGCGGCGGACGCACCGCTGTTGCTGATGGATGAGCCGTTCGGTGCGGTCGACCCGATCAACCGCGAGATGATCCAGAACGAGTTCTTCGAGATGCAGCGCGCGCTGAACAAGACCGTGATCATGGTCAGCCACGACATCGACGAGGCGATCAAACTCGGCGACAAGATTGCGATCTTCCGCGCCGGCAAACTGCTGCAGATCGATCACCCGGACACCCTGCTCGCACACCCGGCGGACGACTTTGTCAGCAACTTCGTCGGCCAGGACAGCACCCTCAAGCGCCTGCTGCTGGTCAAGGCAGAAGACGCGGCGGACAACGCGCCGTCGGTGAGCCCGGAAACCCCGGTGGCCGATGCGCTGGAATTGATGGACGAACATGACCGCCGCTACGTCGTGGTCACCTGTGCCGAGAACAAGGCGCTGGGTTATGTGCGTCGCCGCGACCTGCACCGCCAGACCGGCACCTGCGCGCAGTTCCTGCGTGAGTTCAACGCCACGGCGGCGTATGACGAGCATTTGCGCATCCTGCTGTCGCGCATGTACGAGTTCAATCGTTCGTGGTTGCCGGTGTTGGATGCGGAACGGGTGTTCCTGGGCGAGGTCACGCAGGAGTCGATTGCCGAGTATCTGAGTTCCGGCAAATCCCGCGGTGGCAAGACCAGCATCATCTCCCCCGCCGAGACAGCGCTGGCCTGATAGAGCGCTGATGTGCCGTGCCCCTCTGGCAGGGCACGGCACAATTGAATGGATCAGGAAGAGATGGCCTGGTCACCGGCAATGAACTCGAACCGCACATCAGCCGATGGCGTCTGGGGCAGCGTGATCCTGATTGCCGGAATCCAGATACCTGTCTGGTTCTTGAAATCCTGCTGGTCATACTTCGCACCGGCCTTGCCGGCGTCACCGATGTAGAACACAGCCTCGATTGGCAACGTCGTGCCCAGATTCTGCCCCCACTTGGCCAGCCGGAACTCGTTCTGCGTATTGAAGGCGAACGTGCCGCCCATCCCCTGGGCCTTGATTGCCTCATTGAAAGCGGTGGTGGCTGCCTGATTCAAATCGTCGCTCACATCAAAGCCGCACAGATGCCCGTATTTGTTCGTTTGCTGATTGTAATGCGCGATGTATTGCGCGGCCGTATTGATCCCTTGTGACTGGCAGGGTCGACTGGAAACTATTCCCGGACTTTGACCGCAGCCCTGATCTGCGCGCGGGGTCGTTGCACCGTCCACCGGAAAGAAACAAAGTATCTCTGGTTCTATTTTACCCACGGGTTTGAAAAAGTACGGATACAAGATAAATCCGTTGTGATAACCGAAGACCAACTTGCTGAACTTCGCATCCGCCCGCAAATAGGAAAAAGACACGCCGGTAGACGTTGGATTAGGGTTCCAGAAATGAAACTGTGTGGAGTGTTGAGTGGCTCTCAACATGACCCCGGAACACAGGAATGCCGGGGCTGAAGGGTTATTTCGGCACATGTTCAGCTTGTTGTGGTAGGCCTCCGTGAGATAGGCGGCAATCTGTGGCCCGGTGCCGGCGTCCATCACCCCAGTCGATGCGGTCCCGAGCACTTCCTCTCGCGATACGGGAGCAGACGGCTGAACCACTTCGTGAGTGGCACAACCTGACAGAGTCAATACAACTAGCCACAGTAATATTCTATTCATCCTTGTTACCCCAGCATCCGCTTGAATTGATAGACAGGCGCACTCCCCCCATCATGCAAACGGGTCGACGGAGCCATTTCCAATAACAAAAAATACTGTGCTCGCCGATCACCAGACTTTCTTTCAGAACTAATCGGCACCCTCATCCTAGAAAGAAAACCGCGTCTAGACACCTGTCAGAAATACTAGTCCTGACGGTTGTCTCAAGGCTTTTTTGGAATTAAACGTCTGTGGCTTATTTCCGTTTTTTCCAGCCATACCAACTACGCAAATCCATGCTCGAGGGAACATCAGCCTGTCATGTCGGTCGGTTACATCAGTACCGGAGGAAGACCGCACGACGGAAGCGTGCAAAAACGCGACATTTTTTGTTGATCTCAGGCCCCTCACGCCCTAAAGTTCGCGCCGAACGTCCATGCTGGAAACGATCCATCCGGCTCAAGTACTGACGACGAGACAGCAAGGCCAAGGGCAGCATCGGCGCCCGTGGCCTTTTTGCTTTCGGCGACATGCCTTGGGAAGTAGGCGAACCAAAGTGGGGATACGGAGGACGTTCATTTGCACCCATTGTTTTTACTTGTTTGCCCATAGGAGCTCCCAGCATGTCGATCCAGGTCGAAGACTATTTCGCGCGCGCTACATTCGACAAAATGAAGGCGTTCGCCGACAAACAGGAAACCCCGTTCGTGGTGATCGACACCGCGATGATCAGCCAGGCCTACGATGACCTGCGCGCCGGTTTCGAATTCGCCAAGGTCTACTACGCGGTCAAGGCCAACCCGGCCGTCGAGATCATCGACCTGCTCAAAGAGAAAGGTTCGAGCTTCGACATCGCCTCGATCTACGAGCTGGACAAAGTGATGGATCGCGGCGTCAGCGCCGACCGTATCAGCTACGGCAACACCATCAAGAAATCCAAGGACATCCGCTACTTCTATGAGAAGGGCGTGCGTCTGTTCTCCACCGACTCCGAAGCCGACCTGCGCAACATCGCCAAGGCTGCACCGGGCTCGAAAGTGTATGTGCGCATCCTCACTGAAGGCTCGACCACCGCTGACTGGCCTCTGTCGCGCAAATTCGGCTGCCAGACCGACATGGCCATGGACCTGCTGATCCTCGCCCGAGACCTGGGCCTGGTGCCTTACGGCATCTCGTTCCACGTCGGTTCGCAGCAGCGCGACATCAGCGTCTGGGACGCGGCAATCGCCAAGGTCAAAGTGATTTTCGAACGTCTGAAAGAAGAAGACGGCATTCACCTGAAGCTGATCAACATGGGCGGTGGCTTCCCGGCCAACTACATCACCCGCACCAACAGCCTGGAAACCTACGCTGAAGAAATCATCCGTTTCCTGAAAGAAGACTTCGGTGATGACCTGCCGGAAATCATTCTGGAGCCGGGCCGTTCGCTGATCGCCAACGCCGGCATCCTGGTCAGCGAAGTGGTGCTGGTTGCACGTAAATCGCGCACCGCCGTCGAGCGCTGGGTGTACACCGATGTGGGCAAGTTCTCCGGCCTGATCGAAACCATGGACGAGGCGATCAAGTTCCCGATCTGGACCGAGAAGAAAGGCGAGATGGAAGAAGTGGTGATCGCCGGCCCGACCTGCGACAGCGCCGACATCATGTACGAGAACTACAAGTACGGCTTGCCGCTGAACCTGGCGATTGGTGATCGTCTGTACTGGTTGTCGACCGGTGCGTACACCACCAGCTACAGCGCGGTTGAGTTCAATGGCTTTCCGCCGCTGAAATCGTATTACGTGTAATTGTTGAACCGGTAATGCGTAAAGCCCACGACATGTCGTGGGCTTTTTTGTGCGTCGATGCAAGCCCGCTCCCACAAGGGTTATGCGCTGCGGCTCAGCTCATCCGTACGCTGTTGATACCTGGAGGCCAACGCCTGAATCTCTGGATCTGTTGCATTTAACAGCGTCTTGCTTGCCACCCGCAGAAAATTCAGATTACCGCCAGCCAACGCCTTCTCAAGCCAAACCACCGCCTCATCAATCCGCCCTTCCCCCGCCAACACTGCGGCAAAACTGAACTGCCCGCGAAAATCCCCGCCCTTGGCCGAACGTCGATACCACTCGCGCGCCATGACCGGATCCGCCGGACATGCCTGCCCTTCTTCCAGATAACGCCCCAGCAGATTCATCGATTTCGCATGGCCCCGTTCAGCCGCGCGCCGATAAAGCGCCAGCGCCTGCAAATGATCCACCACCACACCGCGCCCGGTCGCCAGCAAATTGGCGAGGTTGTACATCGCCCAATCCAGCCCGGCATCCGCGGCGATCCGATAATGCTGCGCCGCAACAGACGCATCTGCGCCACACCCCCAGCCATGCTCATGGCACCGCCCGAGCATATTGCGCGCCATCAAGTGGCCGCGCCCGGCGGCGATGCCAAACCAGCGCAGCGCCAACGGCTGATCCCTGGCAATGCCCTGCCCCTCCAGAAGGATCTGCCCCAGCAACGCCTGGGCTTCAACTTCGCCCTCACCCGCCGCCAGCAAAATCGCCTGCGCGGCACGGGCCGGGCTTTCTTCGAGCATGGCGCTGAGTTGTTCACCGCTGAGGATTTCCTCGCGACGCAGTTTAAAACTCATACCTCGACCCAGCGCCGCAGCAGGTTGTGATACGTGCCGGTAAGGCGGATCAGCGATGGGTGATCAGGCATGTCCTGGGTGAGTTGCTGGATCGCGCCGTCCATCTCGAACAGCAGCGCGCGCTGGCTGTCTTCGCGCACCAGGCTTTGCGTCCAGAAGAACGACGCATAACGCGCACCGCGAGTGACCGCATTGACCTTGTGCAGGCTGGTGCCGGGGTACAGCACCATGTCGCCTGCGGGCAGCTTCACCCGTTGGGTGCCGAAGGTGTCCTGGATTTCCAGTTCGCCGCCGTCGTAATCCGCAGGCTCGCTGAAAAACAGCGTGGCCGACAGATCAGTGCGCACCCGCTCGATGCTGCCCTTCGGTTGGCGCACGGCGTTGTCGATGTGGAAGTCGAAACTGCCGCCGGCCGTGTAGCAGTTCACTAACGGCGGGAACACTTTGTGCGGCAGCGCGGCGGACATGAACAGCGGATTTTTCCACAGCCGCTCAAGCATCGCTGCGCCAATTTCCTTGGCCAGTGGGTGGCCTTCAGGCAATTGCAGATTGTGTTTGGCCTTGGCCGACTGGTAGCCGGCGGTGATCTTGCCATCGGCCCAGTCCGCCTCTTCGAGCGCCTGGCGGATGCGCTGCACTTCTTCTTTCGCGAACAGGCCGGGAATGTGCAGCAGCATGGCAAACGTACCTGATGGTAAAAGATTGCCAATGGTATTGATTCTTATTGACCGTGTAAAACACCCAGACGAATGAATCAGTAAAAACCGCAAGGCCAAATTGTAAAGAATGTAAATTTGGTGCGAATAACAATATTTCGCAATTGATACAAATACCTGTTTACCCTATATTCCGCCGCCTCAAATCCTTGGGGAGGGGAATTCAAATGGCACGTCAACACGCTCAAATACCGGTCAGTTCACCACGTTTGCTCGCCTCTGCAATTGGCGTGGCAATCACCGCAGGCTCCGCGGGCCACATGGTATTCGCCGCCGAAAAGACCGACAGCAAAGCCTCTGGCAATGCCATCGCCCTGGACGCCACCGCCATCACCGGCGAAGTGCAGGACACCACGTCCTACCAGGTCGAGAAAGCCTCCTCGCCCAAGTACACCGCGCCGCTGGTCGACACACCGCGCTCGGTCACCGTGATCGCGCAACAAGTGCTCAAAGACACCGGCGCCCTGAACATGCAGGATGCGCTGCGTACCGTGCCGGGCATCACCTTCGGTGCCGGTGAGGGTGGCAACCCGCAGGGTGATCGTCCGTTCATCCGCGGCTTCGACGCCCAGGGCGACACCTACCTGGACGGCGTGCGCGACACCGGTTCGCAGAGCCGCGAGATCTTCGCCGTCGAAAACATCGAAGTCAGCAAGGGCCCGAACTCGGCCATCGGTGGTCGCGGCGCAGCCGGCGGCAGCATCAACCTGGTGAGCAAGAAAGCCCACCTGGGCGATTCGTTCGACGGTGGTTTTACCTGGGGCTCAGACCAGACCCAGCGCTACACCCTGGACGGCAACTACCAGTTCAGCGACACCGCTGCCGGGCGTCTGAACCTGATGAGCCACGAGAGCAACGTCGCCGGCCGCGACAAGGTCGATTACGACCGTTGGGGCATCGCGCCGTCGCTGGCGTTCGGCCTGGGCACCGACACCCGCGTCAACCTCGATTACTACCATCTGGAAAGCAACGACACACCGGACTCGGGCGTGCCGTACACCATTCCAGCCGGTGGTTCGGCAGCACGCAGCAAATCCAACCCGGACAAGCCGTACGCCGGCGGTGACCACAGCAATTTCTACGGTCTGGATCGCGATTTCCGCAAGGGCCGCACCGACACCGCGACCTTCGCCATTGAGCACGATTTGAGCGACTCGCTGACGATCAAGAACACCCTGCGCCACGGCACCAGCATGCAGGATTACATCCTGACCCAGCCGGACGACAGCAAAGGCAACGTCAACAACGGCAGCGTCTGGCGTCGGGCGAACACTCGCGTGAGCAACACCGAGACCACCACCAACCAGACGGACCTGTTCGGCAACTTCTACGTCGCCGGTTTCAAGAACAGCTTCTCCACCGGCGTCGAATACACCCGCGAGCAAGGCCAGAAGTCCTCGTACACCGTCAACACCGACACCACGCCGCGCACCACCGCTGTCACCAATAACTGCACGCCGTCGATGATCGGCGCGTCGAGCGGCTACAACTGCACCTCGCTGTCGAACCCGAACCCGAACGATCCGTGGAACGGCGCTATCTCGCGCAACTACGCCGGCACCGACACCAAGGCCAACACTTACGCGCTGTATGTGTTCGACACCCTGGAACTGTCCGAGCAGTGGCTTGTGAACATGGGCCTGCGTTACGACCACTTCGACACCGAATACAAAACCTACACCGCGGCCGGCAAAACCACTTCCAAGGGTGATGACACCAGCGAGTTCGTTACCGGTCAGTTCGGCGTGGTCTACAAACCAGCGGATAACGGCAGCATCTATGCATCCTATGCCACCTCCGCCACCCCGCCGGGCAACACCCTCGGCGAAGGCCAGGAAGGCAACCCGTTGGGCGGCACCCCGAACCGCGCCGGCAACTTGCTCAGCAGCGACATGGAGCCGGAAACCACCAAGAACTACGAAATCGGCACCAAGTGGGATCTGCTCAACGATCGCTTGTCGCTGACGGCTGATGTCTTCCGCACCGAGAAAGATAACGCTCGCGTGCAAGTCGATACCACGTCGTACGAGAACGCCGGAAAAACCCGCGTACAAGGTATCGAACTGTCGGCCAGCGGCAAGATCACCGAACAGTGGCAAGTGTTCGCCGGTTACGCCTACATGGACAGCGAGCAGGTCGACGGCGGCCCGATGGGCAAGGCCAACGACGGCAACCAACTGCCCAACACGCCGAAAAACAGCGCGAGCCTGTGGACCACTTATCAGGTCACACCGAAGCTGACCATTGGTGGCGGTGCGTTCTACGTCGATGAGGTGTTCGGCAGCGTGGCCAACACCACCCTGGTCGATTCGTACGTGCGTTACGACGCGATGGCGGCCTACAAGCTGACCAAGAACATCGACCTGCAACTCAACGTGCAGAACCTGACCAACGAAACCTATTACGACAAAGCCTTCGCGACCCACTTCGCCAACCAGGCGGCGGGCCGTACGGCACTGTTGAGCACCAATTTCCACTTCTGATCAATGCTGTAAATGTCGGAGCGGCCTTGCTCGCGAAAGCGGTGTGTCAGAGAAATAGATATCGACTGACATGACGCATTCGCGAGCAAGCCCCCTCCCACAAGGAATGCGCCGCAAGGTACGGCCCCGTTCATTCAGTTGAACGGGGCTTTTGTGCGTAATAAAGAACGCTTCTCGATAAGCCACGGCATAATGCGCGCCGTGATGACAATTTCCGAACGGACGGCGAGTGACGTGTTAAAGAAAACCCTGTTCCAGTTGCACTGGTTTTTTGGCATCACTGCCGGGCTGGTGCTGGCCTTGATGGGCATTACCGGTGCGGCCTATTCGTTTCAGGACGAAATCCTGCGAGCGCTGAACCCGTCGGTGCTGCAGGTGGAAAAACACGTCGCCGGGGTCCTGCCGCCGGTCGAACTGGTGGAGCGCATCGAGGCCACTTCGGGCAAGAAAGTCTCGATGCTCTGGGTCGAGACCGACAGCGGCAACGCCGCAAAGGTGTTCTTCACTCCGCCAAAAGGCCAACGTCGCGGCGAGATGCGCTACTTCGATCCGTACACCGCAGAGTTCAAGGGTGACGCAACCGGCCAGGACTTCTTCGGCCTGATGCTGCAACTGCACCGTTTCCTCGCCATGGGCGACACCGGGCGCACCATCACCGGCGCCTGCACCTTGATTCTGCTGTTCTTCTGCCTGTCCGGCCTTTACCTGCGCTGGCCGCGCCAGTGGAACAAGTGGCGCGTGTGGCTGACCCTGGACTGGAAGAAAAAGGGCCGCGCGTTCAATTGGGATCTGCACTCCGTGGCGGGAACCTGGTGCCTGTTGGTGTATTTGCTGCTGGCGTTGACCGGGTTGTCGTGGTCGTACGAGTGGTACAACAAAGGCCTGACCAAACTGCTGTCCGACGCACCGCAGAACGAGCGCGTGCGCGGTGGCCGCGGGCCGGCGCCAGAGGGTCCGGCGCCAACCGCCGACTACACGGCGATGTGGAGCAGCATCTACAGCGCCGCCGGCCCGGGCCTTTCTGCCTACAACATCCGCATGCCGCCCGTGGCTGGCCAACCGGCGACGGTGTTCTACCTGCTCGACCGTTCGCCCCATGATCGAGCGCTGAACCAGATCACCCTCGACCCGGCCACCGGCATCGTCAAACGCGTTGATCGCTACGCCGACAAGAGTTTCAAGGCGCAACTGCTGACCAGCCTTTATGCGCTGCACGTGGGCAGCTATTTCGGCCTTGTCGGGCGGCTCATCATCACCCTCGCTGCGGTGTGCATGCCGCTGTTCTTCATCACGGGATGGCTGTTGTATCTGGATCGTCGGCGCAAGAAGCAGCAGATCCACAATGCCCGCAAAGGCCTTGAACAACCGGCCGGCGATGCGGCTTCGTGGTTGATCGGTTTCGCCAGCCAGAGCGGTTTCGCCGAGCAACTGGCGTGGCAGAGCGCAGGCCAGTTGCAAGCCGCCGGGATGTCGGTGAACGTGCAACCGCTGGCAACCGTCAGTGAGCAGGATCTGCGTGAGTCGGCCAACGCATTGTTTGTCGTCAGTACCTTCGGCGACGGCGAGGCGCCAGACAGCGCCCGCGGTTTCGAGCGCAAAGTGCTCAGCCACGCGGCGACACTCGACAGCCTGAACTATGCGGTGCTGGGCCTTGGCGATCGCCAGTACCCGCACTTCTGCGGCTTCGCCCGGCGCTTGCATCAATGGCTGAGCGAGCATGGCGCCAAGACCTTGTTCGCCCCCGTGGAAGTCGACAGCGCTGATCCCTACGCCCTGCGTCACTGGCAAACCCAGCTCGGCCAGATCACCGGGCAAGCACCGGTCGACACCTGGCAAGCGCCGAACTACGACAACTGGACGCTGCTGCGCCGCGAGCGGATGAACCCGGACAGCAGCGGCTCGCCGGTTTTTCTGATCGCTCTGAGCGCACCGGACACCAGCAGTTGGCTGGCCGGTGACCTGGTAGAAGTGCTGCCGCGCAACGGCGGTTGGGCCATCGAACACTTCCTCGACGGCCTCGGTATTCGCGGCGAGACCAAGGTGATCATCAATGGCCTGGAAGAGCCGCTGGAGGTCGCCCTGGCCACCCGTCAGTTGCCGGAGCACCGCGCGCATCTGGTCGGCCTGCATGCGCAGGCGCTGGTCGACGCGATGGTGCCGCTGACGATGCGCGAATACTCGATTGCCTCGATTCCCGCCGATGGCGTGCTGGAGCTGATTGTGCGTCAGGAACAACACGCCAATGGCAGCCTTGGCATTGGTTCCGGCTGGCTGACCGAACACGCGCCGGTGGGTGGCAGCATCAGTCTGCGAGTGCGCCGCAACAGCGGTTTCCACTTGCCGAACGAGCCAGTGCCCATGATTCTGCTGGGCAACGGCACAGGCCTTGCCGGGTTACGCAGTTTGCTCAAAGCGCGTATTGCCGACGGTCAGCAACGCCAGTGGTTACTGTTTGGCGAGCGTAATCGTGAGCACGACTTCCTCTGTCGAACGGAGCTGGAGGAGTGGTTGATCAACGGTGATCTGGAGCGACTGGATCTGGCGTTTTCGCGGGATCAGGCCGAGAAGATTTATGTACAGGATCGCTTGCGTGAATCGGCCGATGAACTGAAAAAATGGCTGGCCGACGGTGCTGTCATCTATATCTGTGGCAGCTTGCAGGGAATGGCATCAGGCGTGGATCAAGTGCTCAGTGAAGTCCTTGGTGCTGCTGAAGTTGAAAGCCTGATCGAACAGGGCCGATACCGCCGCGACGTTTATTGACCGTGCCCCATCCCCCCTGTGAGAACGAGCCTGCTCGCTCCCACAGGGGGTGCGGTGATTAGACTGGCTGCAACTTGCGCTCAAACACCGCCACCCCATCCAGATCGCGCAACACCACGCTCATTTCCCCGCTCTGCCCTTCAATATTCACCTCGCCAAAAAACTGAAACCCGGCAAACGGCGAAGTGTTCTGTGCCGGCGGGGCTTTCTCGAACACCACCTCAGGCCCAAAGGTCTTGTCCAGCGGATTAGGCCCGAAACTCCCGGCATTCAACGGCCCGGCGACAAACTCCCAGAACGGTTCGAAATCCTGAAACGCCGCACGATCCGGGTGATAGTGATGCGCCGCGCAGTAGTGAACATCGGCCGTGAGAAAGACAAAATTGCGCACCTGCTGCGCCCGCAGAAATCCGAGCAATTCGGCAATTTCCAGCTCACGCCCCTGCGCGGGTCCCGGATCGCCGTTGGCCACTGCTTCCCAACGCGCCACACCTGGACTGACCTCGCCATCGGGCACGCCAAGACCAATCGGCATATCAGCGGCGATCACTTTCCATTGCGCTTGCGAGCCCTTGAGACCCTGCTTGAGCCAGTTCAGTTGCGCACGCCCAAGAAACGGTTTCGCCGCCCCCAGGTTGTCATCGTTGGCCTCGCGATAACTGCGCATGTCGAGGACAAACACATCAAGCATCGGCCCGTAACTGAGCTTGCGATAAATCCGCCCGCCACCGTCTGCGGTCTGCAAACGCATCGGCGCGTATTCGAGCCAGGCCTGACGCGCTCGGCCCACCAGCGTGTGGATATCTTTCTCCTGATAGCGCTCATCCAGTTGCTTGCCCGGTGACCAGTTGTTGACCACCTCATGGTCGTCCCACTGCCAGATCTGTGGCACCTGGGCATTGAAGCGGCGGATGTTTTCATCCAGCAGGTTGTAGCGGTAGTTGCCGCGATAATCGTCGAGGGTCTGCGCGACGTTGCTTTTCGCTTCAGTGGTGATGTTGCGCCACACCCGCCCCCCTTCCGTCACAAGCTGCGCCGGCACCGGGCCGTCGGCGTAGATGGTGTCGCCGCTGTGGATAAAGAAGTCCGGCAGGCGCAGACGCATGGCTTCGTAGATACGCATGCCACCGATGTCCGGGTTGATGCCAAAACCCTGGCCGACGGTGTCGCCGCTCCAGACGAATCGAATATCACGCTTGGCCGTCGGCACGCTGCGTAAATGGCCGAACCACGGTTCGCTGGCGATGCCGGTCTGCGCGTCTTCAAAGTAAACACGATAGAAAATCGCCTGATCGGCGGGCAACCCGGTCAGCTCGACACGAGCGGTGAAATCAGTGCGGGCGTCGGCCAGTGGCGAGACAGATCGGCGGGGGTTGCCGAACAGGCTGCGCGTGTCCCACTCAACCACCATCCGCGCCGGACGATCACTGCGACTCCAGATCATCGCCCGATCGCCTTGCAGGTCGCCGGACTGCACGCCATCGGTAAGTTGCGGACGATCCTTGACGGACGCGATCACCGCCGGCGCCAGCCCCGGCATCAACAGCCCCGCGCCCACGGCTTGCATGACACGACGGCGACCGAGGTTGAAATCGCTCATGGTGTTCTCCCTGGAAAAAGGAAAACTAAAGCACGGGTTTATGAACCCGGCATGACATCAGCCCACCACCCCATGTGGGAGCGGGCTTGCTCGCGAAGGCGTCGTATCAGCCAACATCGAATCGACTGACGCACCGCTTTCGCGAGCAAGCCCACACACAGGGGATGTACGTCAGGCCTTCGCCGGTGCCATTGTGAGGTCGACGGACTCGGGACGTTTGACCGTCGCGTACACCACCGCCGTCAGCAAACTACCGGCGACAATCGCCAGCAGATAAAGCAGCGCATGATTGATCGCATTCGGAATCGCCAGCACAAACAAGCCACCGTGCGGCGCCATCAGTTTGCAGCCGAAGTACATCGACAACGCACCGGTCAGCGCGCCACCGGCGATGCTCGCCGGGATCACCCGCAACGGATCTTTCGCGGCAAACGGAATCGCCCCTTCGGAGATAAAGCACAGCCCCAGCACGAACGCCGCCTTACCCGCTTCGCGCTCGGTCTGGGCGA
This sequence comes from Pseudomonas sp. NPDC087614, assembly GCF_044743485.1. Classification (NCBI taxonomy): domain Bacteria; kingdom Pseudomonadati; phylum Pseudomonadota; class Gammaproteobacteria; order Pseudomonadales; family Pseudomonadaceae; genus Pseudomonas; species Pseudomonas sp. NPDC087614. The sequence continues at coordinate 32,215 of NZ_JBIUWN010000048.1, forward strand.
ACTTGCGTCGGGCGATGAACGTGGCAATACCCAGACCAATCGGTGGCACCATCCCTGCCGCCATGGTCGCGGCCATCGGCGCATAACTTTGCGAGGCGAGCAGCCCCACCGAAAAGGCATACGCGGCTTTGTTGATCGGCCCACCGAGGTCAACGCACATCATGCCGCCGAGCAACACACCCAGCAGAATCGCATTGGTGGTGCCCATGCTGTCGAGGAAATGCGTCAGCGCCGCGAGCATCTGCGCTACGGGTTTGCCGACCACGTAGATCATCACCAGACCGGTGAACAGGCTGGCGAACAACGGGATGATCAGAATCGGTTTCAACGCTTCAAGACTTTGCGGAAGCGCGACATATCGACTGATCGCCTTGGCCGCGTAACCGGCAATGAAACCGGCGACGATTCCGCCGATAAACCCGGCGCCCAGGGTGCTGGCGAGCAAGCCGCCAATCATCCCCGGCGCCAGGCCTGGACGGTCGGCAATAGAGTAGGCGATGTAACCGGCCAGCAGCGGCACCATCAACTTGAACGCGGTCTCGCCGCCGATCTGCATCAGTGCCGCCGCCAGCGTGCCTTCTTCCTTGAACGCGGTGATGCCAAAGACAAACGACAGGGCAATCATCAAACCACCCGCCACCACCATCGGCAGCATGTACGACACGCCGGTCAGCAGGTGTTTGTAGACGCCGGTTTTCTCCGACTTGACCGGGGCCTTGCCCTCGCTGGCAGCGCTTTCCTGCTGGCCTTCGGCGAGGGCTTTTTTCAGCGTCGCTTCGGACTGTTTCAACGCGATGCCGGTGCCACAGCGGTAGATTTTCTTGCCGGCAAAACGCTCGGTGGCAACGTCGATATCCGCCGCCAGCAACACCACATCCGCCTCGGCAATCGCTGTCGCACTCAGGGGCGTTTTCGCCCCCACCGAACCTTGGGTTTCGACTTGCAGTTCATAGCCCAGACGCTTGGCCGTTTGCTGCAACGCTTCGGCCGCCATAAAGGTGTGGGCGACACCGGTCGGGCATGCGGTGATGGCGACGATGCGCGGTGCACGTTGCGCAACCGCAGCAGGGGCGGCTTCGGTTGCGACATATACTTCGGCTTCTTCGGCACCGCGACGCAGTACGCCTTCGACGTCCTGCAGGGCTTGTGCCGGGGCAATCTGAAAGAGTCGTTTGCCGACGAACCGCGTCATGTCGACGTTGCCGGTGGCCACCAGCAACACCCACTCCGCCGCCTCAATGGTCGCCGCCGACAATTCGCGTTCCGGATGCGCCGCATCAACCACTTCAACGCTGGTGCTCCAGCCCTGACGCTGCGCTGCCGCATCAAGCAAACGGGCGCACAGCACACTGGTGACCATGCCGTTCGGGCATGCCGTAACAATGGCTAACTTCATGACAAACCCTCTTATTGTTCTGTCAGGGGGCGAATGCGCACGCCCTGTTCGAGCTGCGCCAGTTGCGTGGCGTCGTTGATGCCAAAACCGATCTGCGTCACCGCCATCGCCGCAATCGCGGTGGCCGTGCGCAAGGTCTGCTCAGGCGTGTCGGCGCTGAGCAAACCATGGAGCATGCCGGCCAGCAGCGAATCGCCGGCACCGACGGTGCTGGCCACGCTGACCTTGGGCGGCGAGGCGTGCAGCGCCGAGCCGACACTGAACCAGTTCACACCGTCGGCACCGTGGGAGATCACGACGTGCTCGATACCTTGAGCATGCAGTCGACTCGCCGCTTGAGCCTCGGCGGCGTGGGAAACCACCTCGCAACCCAAGGCATCGGCCAGTTCCTCCGTGTTCGGTTTGATCAGCCAAGGGCTGGCCTTCAACGCTTGGCGCAACGCTTCGCCGCTGGAGTCGAGGGCGACTTTCAGGCCAAGCGAGTTAAGCCGCTCGATCAATTCGCGCAGCCACTGCGCAGTCACGCCACGCGGCAGGCTGCCGGCGACCACGACCGCGTCATGCCCCGGCGCAATCTGCACCAGACGCTCAAGCAACGCCTGCTGCGCGGCTGCATCGACCAACGGCCCAGGGCCGTTGATGTCGGTGATGCGACCATCGCTTTCAGCGACTTTGATATTGCTGCGCGTCTCACCCGGTACACGGATAAACGCGTCGACAAAACCGCGCTTGGCGAACAGGGTTTCGAACGCTTGCAGGTTGTCTTCGCCGAGAAAACCGCTGACCGTCAGTTGATGCCCGAGGTCGGCCAGCACCTGCGCAACGTTCACGCCTTTGCCAGCGGCGTGGGTGTGCATTTCGTCGCTGCGGTTGACCTGACCGGGCGCAAGCACCGGCAGCTCAACCGTGAGGTCCAGCGCCGGGTTGAGGGTCAGGGTGAGAATCTTGGCCATTACAGGGCCTCCACTAATGCACGCACTTCATTGGCGCTGCCCACGGTGAGGGCTTGTTGAGCAAGGGTTTGCGCCTGGGTCAGGCTGAGTTCGCGCACGCGCGCCTTGACCTCGGCAATGCTGCGTCCGGACACACTCAGCTCATCGACGCCAAGGCCAACCAGCACCGGCACCGCCAACGGGTCCGCCGCCAGTTCACCGCACACGCCCACCCATTTGCCGTGGGCATGGGCCGCGCGTACGGTGATGTCGATCAGTTGCAGCACCGCCGGGTGCAAGCCGTCAGCCTGGGCCGACAGGGTCGGGTGACCACGGTCGATGGCCAGGGTGTATTGGGTCAGGTCGTTGGTGCCGACGCTGAAGAAGTCGACTTCTTTGGCCAGCACCGGCGCGAGCAACGCGGCGGATGGGACTTCAATCATGATCCCCAGTTGCAAATCGGCCACCGGGATTTCCAGGCGCAGACGCTCGGTCATGTCACGGGCCTGACGCCACTCTTCGACGCTACCGACCATCGGGAACATGATGCGCAATGGACGGTTGTCCGCCGAACGCAGCAAGGCACGCAGTTGCGCTTCCATGATCTGCGGACGCTGCAAGGTCAGGCGAATGCCGCGCACGCCGAGGAACGGGTTTTCTTCCTTGGCGATCGGCCAATACGGCAGCGGTTTGTCGCCGCCAACGTCCAGCGTACGCACCACCAGCGGCCGCCCGGCGAGGCCATCAAGAACGCGGCGGTATTCGGCTTCCTGAGTCGCTTCGTCCGGCGCTTGCGGGTGGGCCATGAAAATCAGTTCGGTGCGCAGCAGACCGATGCCTTCGGCGCCCTGCTCCACCGCGCTGATGACGCCAGCGCTTTCGCCGATGTTGGCGAACACTTCGACGGCGTGGCCGTCGGTGGTGTGCGCCGGTTGATGACGTTGTTCGGCGGCCACCTTGAGGCGCTGCTCACGGGTGTCGCGTTCTTCGGCGGCGCGTTGCAGGGTTGCGGCATCGGCGTCGACATGCAGGCGACCGCGCTGACCGTCCAGCAGCAACGGCGTGCCCGGCGCCAGCAGCAACACCGCCGCGCCGGCGCCGACCAGCGCTGGAATCCCCAGAGCCCGCGCAACGATTGCACTGTGCGCGGTGGCACCGCCGCGAGCGGTGAGAATCCCCGCCACGCGCGCAGGGTCCAGCCGCGCCACGTCGGACGGGCCGACTTCGTCCATCACCAGAATGTACGGTTGCTCCGGCTCGCTCGGCGTCTGCACGCCACACAGTTGCGCCAATACACGGCGACCGATATCACGCAGATCCGCCGCACGCTCGGCGAGCAAGGCGTCCTGTAGCGACTCCTGCTGTTTGGCCGCGGCTTCGATCACTGCCATCCACGCCGCTTCAGCACTTTCGCCTTGCTTGAGGCGCGTGTCGACTTCGTCGGTCAGCTCCGGGTCGTCGAGCATCTCCTGATGGGTGATGAAAATCTCGCGAATGGCTTTGGCTTTGCTGCGTTCGATCAGGCCCTGAATATCACCGCGCACATCGCTCAGCGCCTGCTTGAGACGCTCGCGTTCGACGGAGGCGGACTCGCCGCGCAGCGGGTAATCGATGGTTTGTTGCACTTGAATGTGCGCAGGGCCAATCGCGATGCCCGGTGCCGCCGGGATCGCTTGCAGCAGGCTGCCGGACGCCGGGGCGACCACGACTTCGGCGATATCGGCAACCACTTCGCGTTGCTGGCTCACGGCCGGCAACGGCTCGACTTCTTCGCCGAGGCCTTCTTCGATGGCGGCCAACAAGGCGGGCAACGCATCGGCGGCGATGCTCGGTTCGGCGATCAGCTCCAGCACCTGACCGCGACGGGCGCCCAGGCTCAGCAGTTTGCTCAGGCTCTTCACCGACACGGCGCTGTCCTGACCGTCGACGATGCGCACACGAATTTCGCCATCAAAACTTTTGGCCAGTTGCGCGAGGATCTTCGCCGGACGCGCATGCAAACCGTGGGCATTGGCCAACGCAATACGTGCGCTCGGCCAGTCGGCCGGCAATTCACCGCCAAGCACTTCGAGGACTTTACGGCTGCTGGTGGCACGACCCAGTTCGTGACCGCGACCTTCGATCAGCAACGCACACAAGCGCTCAAGCAAGGCCTGATGCGCTTCGCCCAGGCTGGCCAGGCAAAACAGACCGCTGAGCGGTTGGCCGAGATAACGCATCGGTTTGTCCGGGGTGACAAAAGCCAGGCCCGGGCGTTTCACCGTTTGTTCGCTGTGCAGCCACCACAGGCCATCGCCCAGCGGCAGCGCTTCGACTTGCTGCAACACACCGGCAAAGCCGTTGCTCACGCAATCGGCCTGACGCAACAGACGCGCGCCACGCCAGACCAGTTCTTCGAAATCGTCGGCGGAGACACCGAGGCCGATCATCTGCGCGTCCAGCGCCAACTCCTGCGGCGCGCCTTGCAGCAGTTTCAGCAGCGCTTCGGGGGAACTGGCGCGGCGCAGGGCCTGCCCCAGATCGGTCTCGCCGAGGGCGCGGGTCAGCAGTTGCAACAGGCGCAGGTGTTCATCGGATTTGGCGGCGATACCGATGGCCAGATAAACGATCTGACCATCGCCCCAATCCACGCCCTCGGGAAACTGCATCAGGCGCACGCCAGTGGCGAACACTTGGTCGCGGGTCTCGGGGGTGCCGTGCGGGATGGCAATACCTTGGCCGAGAAAGGTCGAGCCCTGGGCTTCGCGAGCCTGCAATCCGGCGAGGTATCCGTCGGCGACCAATCCATCGGCGACCAGGTGATTGGCCAGCAATTGCAGGGCAGCGGGTTTATCCACAGCCGATTGGCCCATGGATATCTGCTCTATAGTGAGCTCGAGCATGCGATCTCCTTTTTGGCACATGAAGGTGCCAGGTATTGTTTTGAATGGTTGCAGCTTAGGCGCTTGTCAGCTTCCTTTTCAGGGGCATTTTTGGCGGTTTCACGGCAGAACCGTTCAAAGGCGTCTAAAACGTAGAAAATACGCTTGCTGAAACGTTTAATCTAGATTGATCGGCACGTTACTCGATAATGTCTCATCCTTGAAGTCCAACTTGTCGGATGCGCGCAGGCAATAGTCGTCTGCCCTAATCGGGTAGGATTGGCGAAAATCTCGCGGCAAGCTCGAAAACACAAGGAAATACCGGGTTGAAACTCAGTGATATCGCGCGGTTGGCCGGAGTGTCCGTGACCACCGCCAGCTACGTCATCAACGGCAAGGCCGAACAGCAACGCATCAGCACCGCCACCGTCGAGCGTGTGCGTGCGGTGGTCGAGCAGCACGGCTTCACGCCCAACCCTCAGGCGGCCGGGCTGCGCAGTCGGCATACGCGCACCTTGGGGTTTATCCTGCCGGATCTGGAAAACCCCAGTTATGCGCGAATTGCCAAACTGCTGGAACAAGGTGCGCGGGCGCGCGGCTATCAGTTGCTGATCGCCAGTTCCGACGATGCGCCGGACAGCGAGCGCCAATTGCTGCAACTGTTCAAGGCGCGCCGCTGCGATGCATTGATCGTCGCCAGTTGCCTGCCGGCCGGTGACGACAGTTATCGTCAGTTGCAGGCCAAGGGGCTGCCGATCATTGCCATCGACCGGGTCATGGAACCGGAGCATTTCTGCTCGGTGATCAGCGACGACCGCGAAGCCAGTCTGCACCTGACCCAGAGCCTGCTCGATCCGCAGCCCAAGCAGATCGTGTTGCTCGGCGCCCGTGCTGAGCTGAGCATCAGCCAGGAGCGTGCCGCCGGTTTCAAACAAGCCCTCGCCGATTTCCAAGGCGAAGTGCTGGTCGAACACGCCGAATCGTTCAGCCGCGAATGCGGCAAGCAATTGATGGAAGAACTCCTGCAACGCCTGGGGCATTTGCCTGACGCGCTGGTGACCACGTCCTACGTGCTGTTGCAGGGGGTGTTCGATGCGCTGCATGACTTCCCGCTCAAGTCGCGGCCGCTGCGCCTTGGCACGTTCGGTGACACGCAGTTGCTGGACTTCCTGCCGCTGCCGGTCAACGCCATGGCCCAGCAGCACCAGTTGATCGCCGACAAGGCGCTGGAACTGGCCCTGGCGGCGGTCGAGCAGTCGGAGTACAAGCCCGGCGTGCAGGCCATCGCGCGGACCTTCAAGCAGCGTATTCACCAGGGCTGAACCGTGGAGTTGATCGACAGCCACACCCACCTGGATTTTCCCGATTTCGACGCCGATCGCTCGGCGTTGCTGGCCGAAAGCCGCGCCCTCGGGGTGCGGCGGATGGTGGTGCTGGGCGTCCATGAGGGCAACTGGCAACGGGTGTGGGATCTGGTGCAAAGCGATGCTGATCTGTACGCGGCGTTCGGTTTGCACCCGGTGTATCTGGATCAACATCGCCCCGAAGATTTACAGACACTCGGCGACTGGCTGACGCGGTTGCGCAGCCATCGACAGTTATGTGCGGTGGGCGAGATCGGTCTGGATTACTTCATCGAAACCCTCGACCGCGAACGCCAACAGGCGCTGTTCGAGGCGCAGTTGCAACTGGCGGCGGACTTTGAATTACCGGCGCTGATCCATGTACGCCGCAGCCACGCGGCGGTGATTGCCACGCTCAAGCGTTTTCGATTGAAACGTGCAGGGATCATCCACGCGTTTGCCGGCAGCCGTGAAGAGGCGCGCGAGTACATCAAACTCGGTTTCAAACTGGGTTTAGGCGGCGCGCCGACCTGGCCGCAAGCGTTGCGCATGCATCGGGTGCTGGCGGATCTGCCGCTGGATTCGATCGTGCTTGAAACCGACTCACCGGACATGCCGCCCGCGATGTTTCCCGGCCAGCGCAACAGCCCGGCGCACTTGCCGGCGATCTGCGAGGCGCTGGCCGCACTGATGAACATCAGTGCGCCACAACTGGCCGACGCCAGCACGGCCAACAGCTGCGAAGTGTTTGGCTGGTAATCAGTCGCCGTGAGCCTTGGCGGCTTCTAGCACCAGCGTCAGATGCTGGCGCTGACGCGCGTATCGAACGGCAACGAAGTACAGAAAAATAGTTATCAGCGACGCATTCAACTGCTCGGTGACGCTCAGCAGCCCTATCCACTCCATCACCAACGCCAACAGCAACGCAATGCACGCCGTTATTGACACGCCAAAGCGCAACAACGCCAGCGAATCGAGAGACTTGAAGCGTTTGATCTGTTGCGGGCAGCGCAGCTCCAGGCTTTTGTGGCAATGCTGGCAGGTGAACGGTTCATTGATTGCGATGGCATTGAGTTGCCAGGGCTTGAGCCCCAAGGTGATCTGGCAGTGGGCGCAGTGGCCCTGGATGCTCAGAGTTGCAACAGTCATTAGCGGCCTTCTCCATGCAGCCTTGTGAAGAGTGATCTTGGTTGATCGAAGGCGAAATGCCAGAGCATGGAGAAAAACAAGAAATGGCTTACATAGGCTAGTAAACAAGGACTACAAGCCATTCAGACAAAAAACCGGACCTGTGGGAGCGGACAGCCCACGCCCACAGGAAACAAGGTGTTTCATGAATCAGACGCGAAACGCGCTGATCAGGTGTTTGAGTTCCACGACTTGAGCCGACAACGCCCGACTGGCGTTCTCGGTCTGGTGCGCGCCTTGCGCGGTACGCTCACCGGCGCGGTTGATCTCGACGATGTTCTGGTCGATGTCATGGGCCACCGCCGTCTGCTGCTCCACCGCAGCGGCAATCTGCTGGTTCTGATCGACGATCATGCCTACAGCGCCGAGTATATTTTCCAGCGCCTGCTGGACCTTTTCCGACTGCCCGACCGTGCCATTGGCCATCTGATGACTGACACCCATGGCTTTGACGGCGGCACCGACGCCGCCGTGAAGCTTGCCGATCATCTGCTCGATTTCTTCAGTCGATTGCTGCGTGCGCTTGGCCAGCGTGCGAACTTCGTCCGCCACCACCGCAAAACCTCGCCCCTGTTCCCCGGCCCTGGCCGCTTCGATTGCGGCGTTGAGCGCCAACAGGTTGGTCTGTTCTGCAATGCTTTTGATCACTTCCAGCACGCGACTGATCGATTGGCTGTCGCTGGCCAATTGGTTGATCACCTGCACTGACTGGTCGATTTCGCTGGCCAGCGCAGCAATGCTGCCCTGCTGCGACTCAACCAGGCCGCGCCCACTGACTGTCTCTTCATTCACGCTGTGGGCGCTGCTTACCGCTGCTGCGGCACTGCGTGCCACCTCCAGCGAGGTGGCCGACATCTGGTTCATCGCGGTCGCCACTTGCTCGATCTGCGAGCGCTGCCCGGCGACAGCTTGATTGCTTTGTGCAGAGACATCCTCCACTTGCCCGGCCTGACGCTCGACTTCGCCAACGGTTTGGCCGACGCGCTCGATCAAGTCATGAATCTTCTTCACCGTGCCGTTGAACACCTCGCCCAATTCACCCAGTTCATCGCGGCTATTGGCCTTGAAATTAACCGTCATGTCGCCTGCCGCCACCTTGTCCATCATCGCGCCGAGGCGCTTGAGCGTGGTGCGGGTCGAGGCGTAGAAGCCGCCGTAGAGATAGAAGATCAGCACGAACACCACCGACAACGCCACAGCCTGCAAGACCATGTGCGTGCGGTTCTGCACCAGGCGCTGCTGCAATTGGGTGTCGAGGAATTTCAACGTCGCTTCGTTGAGCAGGTAGGTTTTGTCCATCAGAACGGTGACCTGGTCGTAAAACGCCTGCCACGGCGCATCCAGGGTGTCGGCCATCACCACTTGCTCTTCGAACAACTCGCTGGCCTCTTTGAGCGACGCCTTGCTGCTGTCGGCCTGAGCACTGAGGGCTTCACGCGCCACGTTGCTGGCGCCGAGGGCATCCTTCAATTTCAAACCGTACTCGGCCTGGAGCTTTTCGATCTGCACCAGCAACTCGTCAAAACGGGTGCTCGACGAACTGTTGAGAAAACCCTGGCCCAACGAGTACGAACCCATGGCCCGACCGTCGCCAAGGGTCTGCGTGACGGTCGGTGTGATCAGGGTCACCAGTTCGCTGAGCTGACGGATATCGCCTTGGTTGTCGCGGCTCAACCCGGCCTGACTGCTGATGATCTGGCTGAAGATCTGCGCACTGGCCAAGAGCTTTGCGATCAGGGCGCTTTTGCTTTGCAGCGAGCGTTCCGCTTGCTGGGCTTTGAATGCAGCCAGCATTTCATCGCGCTTGCCGTCGAATACCTTGATCTGCTCAGGATCGTCGCTCATCGCCGTCAACCCTTGCAGGCGAGCCAATACCGTCTGTTCGAGGGCCGTGATCTGCGACTCGACGTTACTCGCCTTACCGGACTGGCCGAGGGTGACGTTGATTTGCACCAGATTGTTGAGGGTCTCCAGATCCCGGCGCAAGGCCAGGCTGCTGCCCAGCAGGTCGAGGCTCTGCAATTCGACTCGGGTGCCCTGAAACTCACGATAGGAATCGCGTACCAGATAGAAATTGGTCACCAGCATCGGCACCAGGAACAGCACGCTGATCAGGCTGAACTTCATACCGAAGCTCAGACGGTTCATCAGCGAGACGGCGGGATAGAGCAAGCTCTTCACTGGAAGTCTCCCTTGGTTTTTCTTGTTTTTATTGGCAGGCGCGGGGCGACAGCAGATAGCCACTATCGAGCGCCATCTCTGTATAGCTCAAAACGAAGGGAGTTTTTGTAACTTAAGGTTAACGGCGGGGTGTGCCGAGGGAAATGACTCCCTCGGCACCCTCTATCAGTGAATCAGAACTGTCCACAAGGCAAACCCGGCAAACCACAGCACCGCCGCACGCAGCAGCAGTTCCCACAGGCAATCAAGGGTGTTGATGCCTTCAGGGCCCACCGCGGGTGGCGGGATCTCCCCCGCCGCCAATCCGACCTTGTTGATCAGTTGCGCTGCACTGATGTTCCAGTTCAACAGTTCATGCAGCATCACCCGACTGACCGCAACGAAGTTGCCCACCAGGGCAAAACTCGCCGCCAACAATCGCACCGGCACCCAGTCGAAGGCATGGCGCAGTTGCGCGGCCCGTTCAACCAATGCCGGGTTCTGGCCATGTTCTTCGGCCAGCGCCAACAAGCGATAGGCCAGCGCAGCCACCGGGCCGAGCACGAAATACCAGAAGATCACCGCAAAGAAGCTCTGATAGGCCTGCCACAACAAATGGCCCTGGACCTGATCGAGCAATTGCTCGCCACTGTCGGCGCAGATATCCAGATCACGCTTGGCCACATGGGCCGCCGCTTGCAGATCCTCACGGCGCCAGGCATCGCGAAACGGCCCGAGACCGCCCAGCAAGTCGCCGCGCCCCAGACTGTAAATCACCACCAGTAAGTGCACCGGCAAGGCCAGCAAGCCATAAGCCACAGGCTCCAGCACCACCAGCAACAAGCCGAGCAAGGCCACCGGCAGCAACACCAGAATCGTCAGCACCAGCCACGGCCGATTGGCCAATCGCGCGCTGCTTTCGAGTTTGTTCAGTTCGCGGATCCATCCGCCATCGCGTTGAACCCGATGGCGCAGGGCCGAGAACTTCTCGACCCAGACTGCCAGCAGTAACACCAGAAAACTCATTGTCCTTCCTCTTGTGCCAGGGCAGCGCGGTAACGCGCCCAGTCGAATGCCGGGCCAGGATCGGTCTTGCGCCCGGGTGCAATGTCGCTGTGTCCGCAGATGCGTGCGCCGGTGATCGCCGGAAATGCTGTTTGCAACTGCCGCGTCAGCCTTGTCAGTGCCTGATATTGCGCATCGGTGAACGGCAGATCATCGGTGCCTTCGAGTTCGATGCCCACGGAAAAATCGTTACAGGTTTCGCGTCCGTCAAAAATCGACACGCCCGCATGCCACGCCCGCTCAAGACAGGAGACAAACTGGGTGACCTTGCCGTCACGTTCTATCAGAAAATGCGCCGAGACTCGTAGGTCGGCAATACCTGCAAAGTAGGGATGTTCGGTGACATCCAGACGGTTCTGGAAAAATTCCTGCACCTTGCCGGTGGCGAATTGCGCAGGCGGCAGACTGATGTTGTGGATCACCAACAGGGAAATTTCGCCCGCAGGGCGTTCATTGAAGTTGGGCGATGGGCAGACCTGCACCCCGTGACACCACCCGCTAGCGGGATCCAACTGCATACCGATTCCTTCAACGCCGACTGTGTTGGCGCCCAGTATGCCGTGATCGGCCCCCGGCGCGCGATCACTTGGCGCGATTGAGTCGCCTCAGATTACCCAGCACCGACTCCAGCGCCCGGTCGAACAACAAGGTGTCGTCCAGTGCGCGTACCGCACCACGGCGAAACTCAAGGGCCAGGCCGATGCGGCTGCGCTCCAGCACTTTCATCCCGGTGCGGTCGACAAACACATACTTGCCGGTGGCTTCGATGATCGCCGCGAGTTTGCAGCGCAGGGTATGTTCCTCATCTTCCTCGAACGCCACCCAACTGCCCACACGCAGTTGATCGACCTGACGCAGCCCCGCGTCATCGCGAGGCAAACGCACCCGCGCCATGCCGTCCTCATCAGCGGTTTGCAAGACGATCTGCTGCGACACCTCGACCAGCGCCGTGGCCTCATCCGCCTCTGCGGAACGCTCCAGCACGCGAACATGCAAGGCTTCGAGCTCACTGAAAAATTCGCTGGTGGCAAACGGGTCGAACGCCGAACAGGTCAGGCCATCACGCAATGACTTGAGCAACCCTGGTACCAGTGCCAGCAGACGCAGGCTCGATTGCTCGTCTTCATGCCGCTGCACGCTCCAGATCAGTTGCGTCATGGTTTGCACATCGGCCTGCCATTCGGCGGATTGATCGCCATGCTTGAGGCAGGTCAGCAGCAGCACTTTGCTCCAGGCGTCCTGCACGAACGTCACCACCGACGGTGGCAGGACTTTACCCAACAGTGCCTGATTCAGCGCCTGCTCGACCCGGCGCCGCGCCAGGTCGGTTTTCGCCCGGCCCTCTTCTGCATCGCGTAATCGCTGTTCGAGCAACTCGCTGCGACGACGTTCGTCGCTGGTGAAAGCGAGGAAGTCGGCCAGCAACTCGGAGAAAATCGCCGGGTCATCGACAAAATCCGTCAGCAAGCGCTGCACCACTTGTTCGATACGCTGATACAAACTGTCGCGCGCATCACCGTCACAATTGCCCCAGCCCATCGCCGCGTCGGCGATTTCGTTGAGCAATCGCCGCGCCGGATGGCTGCTGCGGCTGAAGAAACTCTTATCCAGCACCGCCACCTTGAGCATCGGGATTTGCAAGCGGGCGATCAAGGCCTTGAGGAAGTCCGGCAGATTGCGGTCATCGAGAATGCAGTCGAACACCATGGCAATCAGGTTGATCACGTCTTCGTCTGCGCCGCCGACAATCCGCGATTTGCCACTTTTGACACTGACCCGCGTCAGCAACTGTTCGAGCTGATTGCGCAGATCGAAATCGTCTTGCGCTGCCAACGCCGGCACGTATTGCTGCAAGTGTGACAGCAGGCGCAGCAGGTCGCGGGTGGTGATCGGCTGGGCGCAAGCGCTGGGTTCCAGAGTCGGCGCGACACTGCCGCGCACCTGCAACAACAACGCCTGCAGCGCGGCGAAGACTTCCTGCACGCTGTCGTCCGCGGGCGGCGGGTCCTGGCTTTCTTCGCTGTCCGCCGTGGCCGCCGCACGCTCGATAGCTCGCCGCGCCGGTGCCGGTTTCAGGTCCGGCAACACTCCAGTTGCGCTGAGCAGTTGATTGGCTTCGGCATAAAGTTGTTCCGTGTCCGCCAGTACATAGCGCTCAAACAGTTTAAGCAGGATCAACTTGACCTTGATCTCCACGCCGAGGTTGCGTCCGGCTTGCAGGAAATACTCGCAGAGCAGCGCCGGGCCGAGCGGGTTGGTTTGATCGTCAAGGGTGTTGCCCAGCAGCGCGTTGAACCGGGTGCTCAGTTGATCGAGCGCGAAGCCATCGCGCTTGAGCACTCGACCGACCATGGTTTCAACCGCCACATTGCGCTCCATGTCATCGGTGCGCGGTGCCAGGTCTTCGTAAATCAGGGCGTGCGGTAGCGTGTTGTGCGTGAAATCGTATTGAGTGAGGCCGACAAAGGCTTCGAAGAACTGTTCGAGAAAGCCGCGCTCAATGTTCTTGCGCTTGAGGCGCAGGTCGCGCATGGCTTCGAAAAAGATATTCTGCTCGACGTCGTTGCGTGCGCGGTCGGCCATTTCAAACAAGGTGTCATCGGCGTTATCGAACAGCTCCTGCAAACCCTGGCGAAGTTGCTGGGCAGCCTTGTCGCGAACCTGAAGCAGAATCACAGGCAGGCGGGCGAGCGGCGAGTGATTCGCCTGATCGGTAGCGGCCTTGTGCAAAGGCACTACTTTCCCGTCGTTGTGCATCCAAGCCTCCTGGAACGGTGATTCTTCTTTGAGCACAAACCTCGAGCGCAGGAGATGTCAAAGCTATGACGTCAAATGCAAGGCGGATTATCTTGCAAAAGATGTCTCCAGCGCCAGAGGCGTCAGGGTTTCCCCTATGCCCGCCTACCTTGCAATGACCGCGCGTTCGCCGGGTTTGCTCACATAAAATCGACCGAATGCAGACCAGCACGCGCGTTCCCGCCTTGGGTTGGTTCGTGCCATGCCCCTATAATCGACCCACTTTGTTTGTGGAGCCCGTTATGCCGAATCTACGTCTCGCCGATTTGACCGCCGAAATCGAAGCCAACGTGCGCCGTGCGTTGCTCGAAGACATCGGCAGCGGCGACATCACCGCGCAACTGATCCCGGCCGAACGCCTGGCCAAAGCCACCATCATTACCCGGGACGCGGCCGTCATCTGCGGCACCGCGTGGGTCGATGCGGTATTTCGCCAACTCGATCCACGAGTGGCCGTGCATTGGCAGGTGACTGATGGCGAGCGGGTGAAGCCCAATCAGCCCCTGTTTCATCTGGAAGGCCCGGCCCGTTCGCTGCTGACCGGCGAACGCAGTGCTCTGAATTTCCTGCAACTGCTCTCTGGCGTGGCAACGCATGCGCAATACCTGGCAGACTTCGTGGCCGACACTCAGGTCAAGCTGCTCGACACCCGCAAGACCCTGCCGGGCCTGCGCCTGGCGCAGAAATACGCGGTGACCTGCGGCGGTTGCCATAACCACCGCATCGGTTTGTACGACGCGTTTCTGATCAAGGAAAACCACATCGCTGCCAGCGGCGGCATCGCGCAAGCCATTGCCGCCGCGCACAAGATCGCCCCGGGCAAACCGGTGGAAATCGAAGTGGAAAGTCTGGATGAGCTCAAAGCAGCACTGGCGGCCGGCGCGGACATCATCATGCTCGACGAACTGAGCCTGGACGACATGCGCGAAGCCGTGCGCCTGAACGGCGGCAAGGCAAAACTGGAGGCCAGCGGCGGTATCAACGAAAGCACGCTGCTGCCGATCGCCGAGACCGGGGTCGATTACATCTCGATTGGCGCGATGACCAAGGATGTCAAAGCGGTGGATCTGTCGATGCGCCTGAGTCTCTAAGACCTTCACGCGATAAAAAACGCCAGCCCGGTTGAGGCTGGCGTTTTTGTTTCAGACCACCAGATTATTCATCTCGCAATACTCTTGCCACTCGACGCCCAGCACTTCGGCCGCCTCTTTGTGCAGCACCAGACGCTGAGCCTCGAACTCCTCTGGCGTGCTCGTGTACTTGAGCGTCAACTCCCACGGCTGCAAGCCCTGAGCTTCGGCTTCGTCTTCGAACGCCCACTGGATCTGATCTTTCTGATCATCGGGACTGAGATCCTTGATCTCTTCCAATAGCTGCGGCGCATCGAGTTTGTATTTCTCCAGCGCTTGTTCGTGACGTTGCTCTTGAGTTAATTCGGTCATGGCGTTCTCGCTGATCGTAAGAATGGAGGATGGATCTGGATCATCAAGGATCTCTCTGACGCGGTTTGTCCGGCCTTCGGAACCATTCGGGATCATCTGAAAACTGCTGGGCGATGCTCATGCAGGCACCGAATATAGGACGTTTGCATGACGAATTACACGGCTCTTTACATCTCTCCCACAAAAAGTTGACCTGCGGAACATAACGGTGGATTTCGAGTCATAGCGATGTGCCACTTCGGCACCCTCTCCGCTGTTCACAAGGAAAACCAGTGATGCGCAGTTTTTCGAAAATGTCCTCCATTGTCTCCGTCACCACTTTAATGGCTGCACTGGCCCTGCCGGCCAGTGCAATGGCCGTTGAACTGAGCACCAGCAGCCCCTCCTATGGCGACAAGGTTTCTCTGATTCACAACGATTACGGCAAAGAGGTCGTCATCAGAAGCGACATCAGCATCGATGAACTGAAAAAGATGCGCGAGACCGTCAATGATCAGTCGCGCCAGATAGAAGAGCTCAAACGCAACAGCGGTTCGAGCAGCAGTGCCAGCAGCAAGGAAATCGATGAGCTGAAGAACAAAGTCAAAGAGCAGGATCGTGAATTGGACACACTTGGCCGTCAGGTCGAAGACCTCAAGCGCAACAGTGGCTCGAGCTCCAGCTCGAACAGCAGCGAGATTTCAAACCTGAAGCAGAAGATCAACGATCAGGATCGGGCGATGGACCAGCTCAAACGCACCGTTGAGGATTTGAGCCGCAAGGTGAAATAAGGGGATGGTGCCCGAGACAGGAATCGAACCTGCGACCTTCGCGTTACGAGTGCGCTGCTCTACCGGCTGAGCTACACGGGCGGTGGGCTAAACCTAGCACCGCTCTTGAGGTCCGGCAACTCGGGACTTGGTACGGTTGATTTCAACAGACAAAAAAATGCCCCGCCGTTTTCACGGCGGGGCATTTTTATTGCGCTAACGCTGCGGGGTGTTTAAACGCCCGAAGCCTTGGCCGCTGCCACGTCTTTGATGGACAGCTTGATACGGCCGCGGTTATCCACGTCCAGTACCAGCACTTCCACTTCCTGACCTTCTTTCAGAATGTCAGTCACTTTCTCAACACGAGCATCGCTCAGCATCGAGATGTGAACCAGACCATCCTTGCCCGGCAGGATGTTGACGAATGCGCCGAAGTCGACGATGCGCTCAACCTTGCCAACGTAGATCTTGCCAATCTCGGCTTCAGCGGTGATACCCAGAACGCGCTGACGAGCTGCTTCAGCCGCTTCCTTGGTTTCGCCGAAGATCTTGATCGAACCGTCGTCTTCGATGTCGATCGAAGCCTTGGTTTCTTCGCAGATCGCACGGATGGTGGCGCCACCTTTACCGATAACGTCACGGATCTTGTCGGTGTCGATCTTCATCGCAATCATGGTCGGAGCGTTGGCCGACAGTGCGGTACGCGACTGACCGATGTTCTGGTTCATCTGACCGAGGATGTTCAGGCGC
>NZ_JBIUWN010000049.1:0-47950 GCF_044743485.1 Pseudomonas sp. NPDC087614
GCGGCTTTCACCGGTGCTGGGCTGTCGACTGGCGCAGGCTCAACCGGTGCGTTGGCTTTCGCCTCGTCCGCAATGCGCTGCAGCTCCTGCTGACGAATCTGCTCGCGCTGCGCTTCGGCTTTCTGCTGCTCTGTCTTCCGGTGTTCGGATATGCGCACCTTGATCAGCGCGACCAAGTCGTCGTTCGCCTTCATCACCAACTGCTGGATATCGTTGAAGAGGAACATGTATTCGGCGGCAAGCTCGTCCAGGCTGGCCAAGTTGCTCCGGATGCTGTCGCCGATTTGGCTTGCAGCGATCTTCGCTCGCGCCAGTTCGGAGTCGGCAGAGTCGCGCAGGCTGCTGATCGTCTTCTTGCCTTTGATGGCTCCGGCGAAATTCGCTGGTACCGCAGGCATCCGCGCTTTGCCGGCCAGTGAAGCGTTGATCTGGTCGATGTGGACCTGCAGCGCCTTGGCTGCATCCATGACGATGTCTTCACGGATGCTGAGCTTGCGAGCTTTCACCAAACTGTTCAGTTCTAAGCGCTTGCGCCGTGCCTCCGCCGCGATGTCATCGATCGTCTTGAACAGTGCGTCGATGCTTTCGGTTTGGCTCAGGGCGTGCTGCTTAGCAGCTTCTAAGCGCTCCTCGACATCGCTGCACCACTTGAGCGTTTTTTCTGCATCGGCGAAGTGCTGATCCGTTTCCAGTTCGGTATTAATCGAGTTGAAGACGGCCAGCGAGTGGGCTTTGAATTGCTCCAGGTTGCTGGCGGTGACCATGCCGGTCACTTCGATGCGCAGCGCTGGCAATGACTCCGGCGTTTTGCCGACGGCTTCCGGCACCACCTCGGCCGGAGTGAAGTCCAGCAGGTCAGCTTGGAACTGTTTCCAAGCTGCGACGAGCGTTGCGGCGCGGCCCGGCACCGGCGCGTATTCCATCGACACGAAGTTTTCCTCGGTGCCGTCGGAGCAGACGAAAATTACTTTCTCTGCGCCGCTGACCAGCAGTTGCTGTTCGAGCTGCCAGTAGTAGTGCGGATCAAGGATGCCGGCGCGAACATCGGCAGCGAGCTGCTCGTTCCACATTTTGTGTTCGAAAAGGATGTCGCCGAGGATCGTGCACCCATCGAGGGATGCCAGCAGATCACCTTCGGTACCGACGACGGGAAACAGGTCCTCGCCAATTCGTCCTTCTAGAATCGGCCGAGCAAGTGCCTCGGCTTCGTGTCCTTTATCAAAGAGGTTTTTCTGCACCCACCACGACACGTCCCGATCGAGCCCGGTCTTTTTC
Source organism: Pseudomonas sp. NPDC087614 (assembly GCF_044743485.1). Taxonomy (NCBI): domain Bacteria; kingdom Pseudomonadati; phylum Pseudomonadota; class Gammaproteobacteria; order Pseudomonadales; family Pseudomonadaceae; genus Pseudomonas; species Pseudomonas sp. NPDC087614. Next base: position 1,276 of record NZ_JBIUWN010000049.1, read on the forward strand.
GCATGCAGCAGTTCGGTGCGCTTCATTTGCTTCGAGGCGCCCATCATTGCCGGCGCTTCTGACGCAGTGAAGTAGTTGGCGCGGAGCGCGTGCCAGGCTTCGGAGCCCTGAGCGACATTGTGGATTTTCATTCGTGGTCTCCTTCAATTGGCGCGAGCGCTTTGATCTTGGCGATCTGCTCTTCGCTCAGGGTGAATTTGCTGCTGACGGTTGCGATCAGGTGATCAGGGGCGGAGCGGCCGGCGTCGACAGCGATTTGCCATTTGGGCAAGTTCTCTGCGAGCTTTTCGTCGGGGTAGGGCGGGAGCTCTACCGATGCCGCGCCGCGCGCTGGCGACACGTCGCGAATGGTCGGCGCGGTTTCTTCCAGCTCGTCCGGGCTATACACGCCTAGGATCACGTCCGGACAATAGAGTCGCGACCAGCGCTTGGTGGCGAGGTATGCCAGTTGTTGGCGAGGATCGTCCGCCCAGAGCGTGCTGTTGCGGGTGCGGGCTTGGGCCAGCAGCAACTCAAGCACTCGGGGCTCGTCTTCGCCCCGGAAGGTCGCCCAGACCTTCACGCCCAACCCTTGCTCGTCCTCAAGCTTCCAGCCCGGGACGCGGTACTCGCCTTTGTCGCCATTCTTGATGGTGAATTTGCCGATCACCTTTTCCCAAGCGCCATACCACTCGTAATGCAGGCGATCCAGCACTGGTGCGCAGGTGGTGATCACTGCGTTGACCAACTGCGCTTCGTAACCCAGTACCCCGTTGACTAGGTGCGTTTTCTGCGCCACGGCGAACGGGTTCATCTTCCACTGCATCGATTGCATGACGACCGCCAGACAATCCGCTGCGTTGCCGTTGAAGTGCTTCGGCAGAGTGGCACGGCCGGTCGCCATGACCTCGGCCAAGCGCATCATCTTGTCCAGGCTGTCACCATCCAGAACCAAAGCGCTGGTACTGGTCGCTGCGTGCGGAAGGACGTGAAGGTTTCGGTCGTGCGCCACCGGCGCCACGCTTTGAGCTGACATGACTGTTCCTTGCCGCGCGCTGCGCAGCGATTGAATGCTTTGTTTATTGGGTGATTCGGTCAGCGAGGGCGCTAAGCAGCATCAGGAAGGTGAAAACGGCGAGGGAGGAGAGCGCGCCGCGCCAGATGATCAAGCGACGCGCCCATTGGCGACCAGTCACGGCCGAACTCTCACCGTAATCCGCTTGCCCTTCATGGAAGGTGCCAGGCGCTGTGGCAGATTGGCGACCAGATCCTCGCGCTTGCGACCGATCACCTCGTTGAAGGGAAGGCCGAAGCCGAGCAGGGCGATCTTGTTTTCGATGTCCTCGAGTTGCTCGTCGATCAGCGATTTAACCGGTGCCGTACTCATGCATCCTCCTTGCGCCGCTGACAGTTGTCACGCAGGCGTTTGCAGTAGTGGTTGAACTCGTCAGTGGTGATCGCGCCGTCGGTGAAGAGGCGGGTGATTAGCGCCTGCACCAGCAGGCTGATGTCTTCTTCGCCGGCGGGTGCCGACACTCCATCAAGCGCTTGATCGATCAGGATGTGAGGGCTCAAAACCCACACTCCCGCTCCACGCGATCGCTTTCGCGCTTGGCATCTCGGTATTCGTTGGCGTGCACCGCGACCAGGTCGCTGGCGAGCGACCGAACGATCTGCGGATCACCGCCGACGGCTTCGATGGCCCAGGCGTGCAGAATCCCGCCTTCTTTCCGCCTGATCAGCTCGATCAAAATCTTCTCGATGTACCGATCAGGATCCGGATTCGCTGCCATGTGATCCGCCAGCGCTTCCGGCAAGTGGTCAGCGTTGACCAGGACCTTGCTTCGGCCCACCGGGTTGGGTGCCTCGACGTGGCGCCGATAAAGCAGATCGTCGACCGATTCGGCCAGCCATTCCTGACCTGCCTCTGTTTCGAGAAAGTCGTCTTCCGGGATGGGCTTGCGTAGAGCTGACATGGTCGTCTCCAGAGTGGCGGGGCGTTGATCCAACAAAACTCGGATGCACTCATCCGCTCCGCTGGTTGCCGTTGGGCGCGGAGGGGAGTGCATTCGGGTGGTGTCGGGGAAGGGTGACTAAATCGCTAAAGGAACCAGCGAGCTTGGCCGATACGTCTTGGCATTAATGCCAAATAATTGAGATCTGGAGATATGAATGTTTCTGAGTAAAGTTCGCAGTGCTACAGCCATCGCGGTGATTGCTCTCGCTTATGCTGTCCCATCTCCGGCTGCCACCGACGTTGTCGCAGACCACAACACTGCGGTTATGGCTGTCGCATCCACCCAGGCGTGCGCGAAGAAACATCCAGAAGCAGGTATCACTTTAGAAAAATTCCTGACGGAGCAGAAAGAGGGCATGACTGACGAGATGGCGAAACACATCCGTGATGTTGCTACAAATCCTCGGTACGAAATGGAAGTGAAGCAGTCGATGGAATTCTTCAATTCCAAAGGCGGCCAGAGCTTGCTGGACAGCCTTTGTGGCGGGTTCATCACCGCGAAGTAAGTGCCTCGCTTGCTCACTTCGCTGTGATTCATTCCTGATGCAGGTGGGCGGTTATAGGCCGCAGTTTCGTCCGCATCGGGGTGTGATTTGGCAGGGATTCGAACCCTAAAGAATTACGTCGATTTCGGCAGCGCTACCTAGTCGACCGCACCCCGCACGCAGGGCGCCCCTGATCCGCCGAGGCAAACTCCAAATCACACCCCGATGCGCTCTCATAGAGAGGATCGGGCAGTTAACGACAGGCTGTCGTGGCGCCTGTTTTTACAGGGGCAGGCTTCCTGTTTCCTCGCTTTCCACAGTCGGGGGAAATAGGTAGGATCTTGGATCCACAGTTGAGACAAGGAATACGTTGATGGCTGAATTTATGGTGCGAGTTGAGCTGCTCAAGGCTGATTGGGAGGATTACGATGAACTTCACGCAGGCATGGAATTGTTGGGCCTCAAGAAGACTGTCGTATTTTCGGACGGGAGCATTCGAAAGCTGCCAATCGGAACCTATTTCGGAACGAGTAGCCTTGAGATTACCGATCTTCGCGAGAGAATCAGGACTCTTGCAACTCCGCTTTCAGCGCACGGCGGCCCTTGGATTTTCGTATCTCAGTCCGAAAATTGGTCGGCCTGGCTTCCAACAGCCTGATCTTTTCCCCCTCCGGAGAAGGGCTTGCCTTTAGGCATTTCGTCCGCCCAATGCTTCAAATGCCCCATCGCGATTGAGAAAGCCTCATCAAAGCAGATGCTCTCGTCAGTCGCGATCTCCTGAACAATTTCCGTTACCCGTTTTATCTGGACGTCGTTCATCACTTGCTCCCGGTTGTTTTCCCAATGCACCCGTCGCCAGGTGCATCAGGAAAAGGCCCATCATGCAGCCGCCAGATCGCGGCGCTCCAACTCTTCGAGGATTGCGGCTTGCGCAATTGGCGCGCTCCACAGCTCGGCTGCAAATTCAAGATCGTGAAGCTCAAAGGTCGTCCAGTCGCGAAGCGAATACATTTCATCGCGCTCAATGGCGTTGACCATGCGACGTTGGAAAGCTTCTTTGGTGGCTGAATAAGTCATTTCGTCTTGCTCCTGCTTGGTTGTCATCCCAAAGCCCGCTCAGTGAACGGGCTTCAGTGATGCTTTCCGCCGTGACCCGCTACTGGCGGCCGTCACTGGCTTGAATCGTGTTGTTCTTCCAGCCGCGGGCCTTTCGGCTTGTTCTCCCGCTGGATAACTGTTCTTGGCGTTTTACGCTGCACGCCCGGGTCAGTTGCCAACCCTCTGAACCGTTGAGGCCGGTTCATCGCTGCCTTTGAATCTGGGCCGGTGGTGATCCGGCAAGGTGAAGCGGTGGAGCTAAAGAGCGGCGCGGCTTTCGCTGCTGGGCCGTTGTTGTATGGCTTGCGAATAAAAGTAGCAGTGCTGCTATTTAATGTAAATAGCGCTGCTAATTAAATTTTCTGCAGGCGTAAAAAAGCCCGCACTGGGCGGGCTTCTCGCGGAAATTGTTCAGCTATCGGTTAAAGCGCTCAACCAACGAATACTGCGTAGACGCTGTCTTGGTCAATTCCTTGTTTAGGTTTGCCGATTCGTGTGCTTGCCCGGAAGTTTGGTCGGCTAAGTGGGCGATCGTTGTGATGTTGCGACTGATTTCCTCGGCCACGGCGCTTTGCTCTTCCGTGGCAGCAGCAATCTGCGTGGTCATGTCCGTGATGTTGGAGACCGCCTCGCTGATACCCACCAAGGCCTTGTCTGCCTCAAGCACCCAAGAAACGCCTTCTTGGGCTTGGCGGTGGCCGCTTTCCATTGTCTGTACCGCGTTGTTGGACGAAGTCTGTAGCTTGGTTATCAGATCATGGATCTGAGTAGTCGATTGCGAAGTGCGCTGTGCTAATTGGCGAACCTCATCAGCTACAACCGCGAAACCTCGGCCCATGTCGCCAGCGCGCGCAGCCTCGATTGCCGCATTTAGTGCCAATAGGTTGGTTTGATCCGCGATACCTTTGATTACGTCGACGACTGTGCCTATTTCGCTACTGTCCTTGGCCAACTGTGCGACCGTCAGACTTGTTTCGCCAACAACAGCAGAGAGCCGTTCGATAGCCTCACGGGTATCTCGAGCCACATCACGACCTCGGCTGGTCAGATGGTTGGCTTGTTGGGTGGCATCAGCCGTCCTCTGGACGTGGCTTGCAACTTCCTGGGTGGTTGCAGCCATCTGATTGACCGCGGCAGATACCTGCTCTGTTTCTACACGCTGGCGATCCAGGCCTTTCGAGCTGTCAGCGGCAAGCACGTCGGACTGCTCCGCCAGCGCACTGAGTTGCTCGGCCGTGTCTTGCAGGCGTGTCAGACAAGTTTTAAGTCGCGAGGTCTGACTGATGAAGGCTGCCTCTAAACGGGCTTCTGGCCCGCTTGCATCGCTGTACATTTGAGCGATCAATGAGTCTGAGGTAGAGGGTTCGGCCATCTGCAATAGGCGCAGAGTTCCTCGAGTCTGCCAGCGCGAAGAGAGCAAGCCGATCGGCACTGCTATGCCTATAGCCAAGACTGTAGCTATAGGTGCACTGAAGAATAAACCGAATGAGCAGCCTGCCAAGCCGATGGCTACATACGGCAGGCAATTCGATAGAGCGGGTAGCCAGCGGTCATGAAGAGGGATTGCCGGCTTTCCCTGACTGATGCGCTTATATAGGGATTCAGCGCGGCGTATCTGATCAGTAGTTGGTTTGACTCGGACTGATTCAAAGCCCACCACCTGGCTGCCTTCAAATATTGGAGTGACGTAGGCGTTGACCCAGTAATGATCTCCATTTCTGGAGCGGTTCTTAACGATGCCCATCCATGGCCTGCCTTGCTTAAGGGCAGCCCACATGTGGGTGAAGACGGCAGGGGGAACGTCAGGATGACGGACGATATTTTGCGGCGCACCAATAAGATCGACTTTGTCAAAGCCGCTGATCTCTACAAAGGCGTCATTGCAGTACGTAATGACTCCTCGAGCATCTGTCGTCGAGATGAGCTTCTGCTGTGGTGCGAGTGAAATCTCACGCTGTGTTATGGGCTGATTATTTCTCATTCCGATGACTCCCTGGTTCCTTAAGAAGTCATCGGCCAAAGCTTGAATAAGGTGAGTGTTTTTTATAAAAAAATCTTTTAATAACAATGAGTTGTATTTATTTTTTTGGTGTTTTTTTGGATCCAAGTTGATCGCTTAGATATGCTTTTGATTTTGATCGGGAAAAGTCCACGTAGGTGAAATTGGCACTCACCAGGTAATCCGTCATGAGTGACGACCGGAAACGGAAGGCGTTGGCCGCCGGGGGCAAATTATTTGAAGAGTCCGAAATCCGGATGGACGCTGAGCAATATTACGATGATCTCCTTAAGCTGGCGGACATGTTGGAGGAGGGGGTGATCGGGCACGGAATCGAGACAACTCGTTCGAGATGCCAACGCGATGTTTGTTAACGCAAGGGGAGGGTTGGTGGACGGGACCTAATCAGACTTCGGGCCCCACGAATGTGAGGACCCGAAGTTTACTGCGGTGTTAGATTCTGTGAATTTGAGTGATGTGTGGCTTGCCGTTGATAGGAGCGTAAATTTCCACTATCGCCTGCCAGCTGCCTGGAGAGCCTGGAAGCGTAGCTTTTGACTTGTAACGGTAGTTGGTGCCATTTACGACTTGGGTAGAAACTTCTTCAGGTGTGTAACCAACACCTACGAAGCCCTCCAATGCTTCTTTGAAGACCTCCTGATCCTTTGGAGTCAGTTTGTGATAAGGGGTCCATCCACCTACAAGATGTTCTTGGGCTGTCATGAATTAAATCTCCCTATTTAAAATTCCTACTCATTTGGCTTTTCGGAGTACGCCCCGTTTATTCGATGGTTTCCGGAATCCAATCCTGAAAAGTTTTCCACGAGCCTTGTATCTGCGAGACGAGGCCTAAGAAAACACCGTTACGAGCTACTGCCGGTGCGAGTGAGTGTAGATCGACGCCTAGAAGGATCAAGGTCAAGGCAAAAAAAAGCCCGGCATTTGGCCGGGCTATTTTTTTTTGCTTGAGAAGGTTGCAGATCACGTCAAGCTGCGATGTGTCCATTTGGGCATTCTGCCAAATGAAAAATCACGCCTACCGCGAATACATTGCCCACCAAAACACATGTCCCAGAATAGAGATCTGCTGCTCCTGAATCTGCTGGAACGTGTAGTCCTCGTCTGGATGTTCATCACGGTTGAAGCTGCGCAGGCGAAGTCCGATCGGAATACGGTAGACCTGTTTCACACGAAGCTGACCGTTGTGGTTGATAGCGTACATCTCGCCGTCGACGATATCGCTCAGGGAGTTTTTCCCCACGTTTACGCCAACCGTGGCGCCGTCGCGCAGCACCGGCACCATGCTGTTGCCGCCGACCTTCACGCACTTCGCGTTGCTGAACTGGACGCCGTTGTGGCGAAGATCCTTCTTGTTGAAGCGAAGACGTGAATTGGCGCTTTCCTCGATCGCGAACCTGCCTGATCCCGCCGCCAGTTCGACTTCGTGAAGGAAGGGAACGTAGACCTCGTCGTCGTCGAGCGGAGTTTCGTCGTCCCAAGTCTCGATATTTCCTAATTTCACGCTTGGCTGGATGCGCTCTTGCTGCACGCTAGCAACAGTGGATAACAATCGAGAGCTGACTTCGCTTGCATCGAAGTTGAGCGCCTTTGCGAGTTTCAGCAGCGCTTCCACATTGAGCGGCACCTTCCCGGTGGCATATTGGCTGAAAGCACTTTGCCCAGACCATCCGCACGCCTCGGCAACATCTGCTTGCGTCAGGCTGCGCCCGGCAGCTTTTGCAGCAGATTTCCTCTGTTCGTAGATGGCCTTGAGCCTGGCGCTCTCGGCGACTTCTTCGGGGGTAAGTGAGCGGCGTATTTTCATACGGACAAGAGTATTAGCAGAGCTGATATCCAAGCAAATAGCGCTGCTAGTATTTTGTTGCTGATAAAAAGCAGCGCTGCTACTATCCGTGGCAGATATCAAGCCGTGGAAATTCCATGAAAAAGATCCCCCTGAGCAAATACCTAGAAGAGCACGGCACTCAAGCCGCGCTAGCTGCTGCTCTCGGCGTGAACCAGAGCGCGATCTCGCAAATGGTTCGAGCCGGCAGAAGCATTGAAATCACTCTTTATGACGACGGGCGCATTGAGGCGAGCGAGATTCGCCCGATCCCTGCGCGACCCAAACGCACAGCCGCTTGAAACGTTCATCGCTAACTGCCTGAACAAATGATCGCTCACGTAATGGCAGGGCACCACGGAAACAAATTTGAGGTTTTACGAATGGAAGATTTTCTGCGGGCCTGCCAGAGCGCTGTCCTGGACAACGAAGCCAAGATCCTGGCTGCAAAGATGGGCGTTCCTCACGTTGGCCTGCTTCAGCGCGCCAATCCGGACAACGACGCACACCACCTGACCGTGGAGCATCTGTTCGGGATTCTGCTGCACACAGGTGACATGCGTCCTCTAGCGGCACTGGCGAGCGAGTTTGGTTTCGACCTTGCTGCGAAAGCTGCGCCGGAGCCGCAAGCGTTGACCAAATCACTGATGAACGTCGGCAAAGAGGTCGCCGATCTGACCATCGCGGTGCACCAGGCGCTGGATGACAACCACGTCAATTCTTTCGAGAAAAACTTGATCCGCCAGGAGATCAACCACGTTCGACAGAGCCTAGACGTGATGGATGCCTCGGTGAAGGCCGCCTGAGTCCCGGGCACAAAAAAGCCGACGGAGAAGGTCGGCTGATTCGCAAAACTAGAGAGGCCCGATTATGCAGAGCCAACCAACTTCGAGCAATACCCCGAACAATGTCGCGACACGTTTTCAGAATTCGAAAAACGTGTCGCGCACGCTTGTTTTCCCATCCCGCGTCAGGAACACGTGACATGCGGTCCACCGTCACGATTAACCAGGTGAAGGCATTCATGTTGGGTGTGAACTACCAGCCAGCCTTGCTCTTTGCTGGAGGTGCAGCATGAGCATGGCCCTTATGGTCGCCGCGATGAAGCTTCGCGTCGGCAATCCATTGCGCAAGCTGGTCCTCATCAAGCTGGCAGACAATGCCAGTGATATGGGTGAATGCTGGCCGTCTTACCAACACATCGCTGACCAGTGCGAGATCAGCAAGCGCTCTGTAATGAACCACATTGCCGCTTTGTGCGGCTCGGGACTACTTCGCAAAGAAATCCGGAAGGGTGGGCCGAAGGGCAATTCGTCGAATGTTTACTTCCTGACCCTTGATGGTGGTGCACCTCCTGCACCAGGGGTAGTGCAGCAGGTTCACCCGGGTGGTGCAGCAGGTTCACCCCCTAGTGAATCTCCTGCACTAGGGGGTAGTGCAGGTGCTGCACCCAGAATCAGTCACTCTTCTGAACCAGTCAATGAACCGGTCATTGAACCAATTGCACCCCCGGCTTCCGCCGAGGTCGTGCCGGCTCAGTCCCGCGGTTTGGTGCTGGTCGTTGATCGAACCGATGCGCCACGGGTCGAGATCCCTGCCGACATGCCAGGCCCAAAAGACCAGTCCTGCAAAACCTTCAAGGTTTGGGCGAACTACGCCATGGCCTACCGCAAGCGCTACAGCACCTGGCCTGTGTGGAACGCCAAGGTTGGTGGTCAGCTCGGGCAACTGGTTGACCGCCTCGGTGCCGATGTCGCTCACCACGTCGCTGCACACTTCCTGAAAACCGCCGATGCCGCCGTGCTGCGCAAGTGCCACAGCCTCAACGAGCTGCTGGCCAACGCCGAGAGCTACCACACCCAATGGGTGACCGGTCAGCGTATCAACGGGACCACCGCCCGCCAGATGGAGCGCACTGAAGCGAACTTTTCCGCTGCGGAACAGGCCGCTCAGTTGGTCTTGGCCAGACGCAAGTCGGGAGAGCGTAATGAATACCTCTGAAATGAACGACGCTCAGGCCGCCGGCTTGGCTTCGGCCATCATCGCTACCGCTGAAGCAATGGGTCAGGAAATGAACCCTGGCACTGCGGCGATCATGGCGGAAGACCTGAGCGCCTACCCGGTGCCAGTAGTTCGCGCCGCATTGAAGGCCTGCCGCTTCGAGGTGAGGGGCAAATTAGTGATGGCTGAGGTCCTGCAGCGTGTGCAGACAAGCGACGGGCGCCCGGGAAAAGACGAAGCATGGGCGATCGCCATGACCTCGAACGACGAGTTTGAAACCGTGGTGCTCACTGACGAAATCCAGCTCGCTCTGGCTGCTGCAAAACCTGTCCTCGATGCCGGCGACAAGGTCGGGGCGCGGATGGCGTTCATCAGTGCTTACGAGCGTCTTGTGGGGCAGGCCCGTGAGGACAACAAGCAAGTCAACTGGCATGTGTCCATCGGCTTCGACGCCAACCGCCGCACGCAGGCGATCACCAAGGCCGTGCAGATGCAGCGCATCCCGCAGGACCGCGGGCAGTTGTACTTGGCTGACCTGAGCGTGGCACCAGTTACCGAGGACGGCCGGGCAGTGGTCGCGCTGATCACCGGTGAGGTAGCACGGCCTTCACCAAAGCTGCGCGAGAGGCTTGCCGCAGTAAAAGACTCGATGCTGGCCATGCGCAAAGCATCGGCCGAGGAAAAAACAGAACAACGAATTCTGGCAGCCAACGAACTGGCAGATCGCCGGGCGCTGCTCACTCGGCAGGCCGAACAATTGGAAGCAAGGAGTGCGGCTCAATGAGCATCGACAAACAAAAACTTCAGAAATTGCTCTGGGCTGAAGTTGGTGCATACCGGACTGGTGGCACAGAGTGGACACAGAACCTTGAGGCGTTACATGAGTTTCTCGGCGAGAGGACGGTGGAGGAGGTTGCACTGGAGCTGCTGGCTGAGAACGAACGACTGACACAGCAACTCGGCGAGCTGATCAACGGATTGCCGAACAAGGTGGCCACCCATGGCTGACAAAATCTCCGTGAACTGTCAGGCGAAACTCTCCGAGGCCATCACGAAGCTCAGCGCCATGTACCGCGACAAGAAGTTCGTCGTGGTTTCGCTACGCCCCGGTAAGGATCGCACGCTCGATCAGAACCGGCTGTGGTTCGCGATGTACAAGCGGATTTCCGAGATGACCCAGATCGGCGACGCGGCCGACGCTCGCCGGTACTGCAAGTTGCACGTCGGCGTGCAGATCCTGCTGAACGAGGACGCCGGGTTTCAGGCTGAGTGGTACCGCGTGATGCGACATCTGCCGTACGCGACAAAGCTGGAAATGATGGGGGGCTGCAAGCTTTTCGGCCCGGACGGCTTCCCGGTTACCAGTCTGTTCAATCGCGCTCAGGGTGTGGCGTACACGGACCGTATCGTCGCGCGCTTCTCTCAGCAGGGCGTGTACTTCGACGATCTCTTGAGCCAGGAGGCTGCATGACGATTGAACGGAAGCAGCCCAAGCCGAAGAAATGTTGTGTCGCATCTTGTGGGAAATCTTTCATCCCGTCGCGCATGGGGCAGGCCGTATGCAGTCCGGCCTGTGCGGCAATGGATGCCCCGCGTCACCGAGAGAAAGCCCGCAAGGCAATCGACCAGTGTGAGCGCCGCGAGATCAAAGTCCGCAAGGAGAAGCTGAAGAGCAGGGCGGAACACTTGCGCGAAGCACAGGCCGCTGTGAACGAGTACGTCCGACTGCGTGACGCGCACCTGCCTTGCATCAGCTGCGACTCGATGCCGAACGACAACGACCTGATGACCGGCAGCCGCTGGGACGCTGGCCACTACCGTTCTGTCGGCGCCTGTCCTGAGCTCCGCTTCGAGCCGCTGAACATCCACCGCCAGTGTGTGAAGTGCAATCGCAACCTGTCCGGCAACGCGGTTGAGTACCGCATCCGTTTGGTGCAGCGCATCGGCGCCGACAAGGTGGCCTGGCTCGAAGGACCTCATCAGTCCTGCAAGCACACCGTCGAAGAAATCAAAACCATCAAGGCCGAATACCGGGCAAAGACCAAAGAACTGAAAAAGGAAGCCGCATGAAACTGATCAACGCAAGGCAGGTGTGGACTGAGGCTCAGCACGAATCGAACGCGTCGATCAGCGCTGCGGCCATTGACCGGGCAGAGTCTGCGCCGGTGAAGAAGGGTGCCCGGATGCGCCGGCATGAAGCCGTATTCGCCGCACTTGGTGAAGATAAGGAAGAGCGTATTCAGGTCGTGCGCGAAAGGATCAGTATCAGCGAGACGCGTCGCACGCCAGTTGGCCGCTCTACCGCTCGCGCCGCGCACCTGGCGATGATTGGCAAAGTGCTGCGCGCGATCGACACGCTGCCGTTCCAAGTACAGCAGTTCGGGCATTACCTGTACCACCCGTGCATGACGATGGTTCACGTACTCAACGCCGAGAAGCTGATCTGGAACGATGTGGACTTTTCCGCGCTGACGGATGCCAAGGCTGCGAAAGCTCACTACATGATCACCATGGCCCTCCAGTCTTACAAGATTGAGGCTCACGGAGGGGAGCAGTGGGGACCGGCGCGAGTGGCCGAGGGGATGCTGAAGCTTTACGGCGTGCGGATCGAGCCGAAAGTCTGGGATCGCGACTGGAAGGATGTGTGGAATTTCCTGCGTGAGGCAATTCATGAAGTTGATGTTCAGGCATTGCAACCTATATGGCAGGTGATTTTTGATGAAAAATCTGAAGATGCGGCATAAAAGTGTTGCTATGTTGGGGTTTGTGAGGTAATTTTCCCATAGTGCACAAGTAACGCGAAACGCACACGAAACCCTGAACCCGGCCATCAAGCCGGGTTTTTAATGCCTGATTTACCAGTGGTTTTTTTTGACGTCATTGAAATGACGGCGATGTGCCTTCATTGTATATGGACGAAAAAAACCCCAAGGGTAAAACGATGTTGAAGCTCCGTTATGTAGCGTCAGTTATTGTCGCGTTGGCCGCCTCGCAAGCATTCGCTCAGCAGGCAACCGATAGCAGTCAAGGCCAAAAGCAGCGAGTGGAAAATGACCCTATGAAGGGTTGCTACGCTGCAGACCAATTCTATTCGGAAGGTATGCGGCTGGAGGTCAAGTCGGGCACCATTGTTTGTGCGCATACCAAAAGCGAATATGGCACCCGAAGCTCGGCTCTGCCATTCGAGTGGGTTAAAGAGTCAGACCTCTAATTAGAATTTCAAAGAAGCCTCGCTATCAAGCGGGGGGTTTTTTATGTCTCGGATTTACCTGTAGCCAAGGCAGCCCTCGGGAAGGCCTAGATACCCGCTTCTAGCTTCAGTCGCTCTATAGCGCGAGTGCATCCGTATTCTGCAGACTTTTTAAGATATCTCATTTGTTCTTGCTTAAGATTCTGCGTCCACATTTGAGTTGAGAGGCTCATGTAGAGATCCGCGCGAACTGCTTTTTCATCGAGTGAATCGATTGCAGTTTCACGATTGGAGGCGTGCTTACTGTCGCATTTCGGCAAAAGTACTGGCTGCGGATAGTACTTACTGTACGGGCTTGTAGGTTCAGGCAAGGCATCAACCTGCGATCGAAACTCGACTGTTTTTACATCGTCGAAGCAGTAGCTGATCATCTGTAGACCAGCCGGAGCAAAGCCCTTTGTCAGGCTTGATTTCAACAAAGAGCAAACCTGACCTACCACCTGCTCTCTGGGATTAAATTCTATAGCAAGCCAAGCAAGTCGGTATTGTGCGGCGGGATTACCTTCATCAGATGAGAGCCTGAGTAGCGGGGTCGCCTCCATCAGTAGTGAGCTTATTTTGTTTTTGAGTGCTTCTTTTTTTTCCTCTGGGATTTTTTCTTTATTGGGTAGCTGATGCTGAAGACTGAATAGTTCGTTGTTTAAGTCGTCAATTTCATCCAGGTAAGGTAATGCCTTGAAGTACAGCGCTTCAGCTTCGGGTGAAACGCCAAGTGGTACCGCGTTTGCGGGACCAGTGAGGCAAGCCAATAAGGCTAGCGAAAGATGTCCGAGATTGCTTTTGGCCACTCCGCCATCCTCGTAATGATTTGCTGTGATAGAGATTATTCAACGCCCAGTATGCCCGCTGACGCGCTACCTTTTCCATATTCAAAGCCTCTGCATTCGCAGGGGTTTTTTCGTTTTCGGCTCCCCACACCCATTGCTCCGAGCTGGGAGTGCCGTTGGAGCTGATTCAATCTGCAGGTCACGGCCTGCCACATTCCTGACTCCCTGACGGGGAGGAACCGAGATGTCCAACATGCCAGACAAACCAGACACATGGGCGATAGCGCTTGCGTGGTTGAGCCAGCATTCGCCGATCCTCTATGCGGCTGCGCTTTCCTGCGCCATGGCCGTCTTGCGGATCACTTACGGTGGCGGCACACGTCGCCAGATGCTGGTGGAGGGCGCCATTTGCGGCGGCCTTACACTGACCATCATCAGCGGCCTGGATTTCTTCGGCCTGCCACAGAGCATGGCCACCTTCGCCGGCGGCTGGGTTGGCTTTCTGGGAGTGGAGAAGATCCGCAACATCGCGGATCGGGTGACTGACTTTAAGTTGCCGAGCCGCAAGGGTGAGTAAGTCAGTTTGCACTTTGCGAACGCTGCTAGTTGTTACCAGCCGCCAGGGAACCACTGGCGTGCAAGTCTGACCGTCACACGAAGCGCCACCTGTCCTTGATTGCACTCTGCCTCCTGTTCTTCAGCCGTTGCAGGTTTACGCCACCGCGGGTTTGCTGCCAGACCTTTCGTGTAGGTCTTCTCAAATTCAGAGCTGGCTTCTGCGGTCAATCGCATCGCCTTCGCATAGTCCGCTTCAAGGTCGTCAGGAAGCGTGCCACAAGCCAATTTCGCCTGTTGATACCTCATGGCATACATGAAGCCATCTGTAGGGGCTTCGTCGTAGGCGTAGTAAGAGGGGGCTGCGATAGCGAGAGAAGGGGACATAACCAGCGCGGCCAACAAAAGGCTTCCATGCATGAGCGTTGCGTTCTCGAAAATTCTAGGAGGACCGATGATACCCGACTCGCGTAATGCACTTTCCCAAAAAAGCCAACTCGCCGATTGGAGTGAAGCATGACCAACGTAACCCGACTGCGCCACGCGCTCCCGCTAAGCCAGGACATCACCAAGGCCCTGACCGAGCTGGATAGCGCGATCGCCAAGGCCATCGACGCTGCCAAGGCTGCCGGACTTCCACAGGGCCTGATCGTCGCCGAGTTGCACGGGCACGCCCACGCACAGACCCACAACATGGTGAAGGCATGACTGCAAAGCTTGTTGAGTTAAAGCGTGAGGGCTGGCGTGACGCCGCCAAGACCCTGCGCAAGGTCGCAGATGACCTCGACGCCGGCGTGCAGCTGATCGATGTGCTGCTGGATGCCGGGGAAGGGTAGGTGTGCCGCAGATAAGTGCGGCACGCTTTGAGACTAAGACTATTTGATCACTTTCACCGTGGCGGTGATCTCGTAGGTAGAGAAGCCCTTGGCCTGGAAGTCATCCCAAACAGTTTGGGGGTCGAAGCCGATGAGTTTTTCTGATGTGTCGAGCTCTCTGATCTGCTCCTCCACTTGCGGACCTATCCAGAGCCTTTCTTCATCCGATAGATCGTCCAGCGTTTTTTCTTCTGGAATGGCTAGCGCCCGATGTTTTGAATGGTTGTAGTAAGCCCTTACCTTGAATTTCATCGTCTTGCTCCTTTGGTAGTAGAGCAACATCAATACTGGTAATTGGTCGCCTCATCAAGTTACGCGGAGCTTTCAAGAGGGTGATATGACAATAGCTCGCCCATACCCTCCATCGACACTGCTTGAGCTGTCCGACCTGAGCGACTTCGGTATCCGCCTGATCCCTGCTCCGGAAGTGTGGGAATGGCTCCAGGCCGAAATCCTCGCCGACACCGGAAGTATCCACAACGAAGAGCACGCCCATCTGATCGATGCGGACATTCGTGTGATGTGGGCGTCTGCGGCCTTTACGAAGAAGGGGCGAACGGTTGTAGGCCAGGCTGAGCAGGTAGCGTTCCGCGCCGGTGGCTGGCAGAAAGCGCGGATGGAGCAGCAGATGCTGGATTGGTTCGGCGACGTGCCGGCCTACATCATCACCCTGGCAGCCGACTACTGCGCTCAGTGCAGTGACGCTGACTTCTGCGCACTGGTCGAGCATGAGCTGTACCACATCGCTCAAGCGATCGATCAGTACGGCGCGCCCAAGTTCACCCAGGAAGGATTGCCCAAGCTTGAGATGCGCGGCCATGACGTCAGCGAGTTCGTTGCGGTTGTTGAGCGATACGGCGTAGGGCATCCCGACGGCGATTTGGCTCGCATGGTTGATGCCGCCAAGAAGACCCCATCGGTAAGTCACGCATCTATCGCCAGTGCATGTGGCACATGTCTAATGAGGTCTGCGTAATGATTGAGCAGTGGAAGACGATTCAAGGCTATCCGGACTACGCAGTAAGCAACATGGGTCGGATCAAGAGATTGACCACCAGAACCTGCGCGAAAGCCGGGAGCATCCTCAAAACTCCAGGGCGTAGCAAGTCTCGGCCGTATCTCAGCGTCGATCTTTGTTATCCGGGCGGTAAGCGTACCGAACTTGTTCACCGGTTAGTTGCAGTTGCATTTCTGGGAGAGCCTCCGTTTCTTGGAGCCGAGGTCAATCACAAAGACGCTGACCGAAGGAATGCGATCGCTTCAAATCTGGAGTGGGTGACATCCTCTGCGAATCAATTGCACGCCTACGCGTCCGGCTTGCAGACAGCTAAGGGCGAATCAAATGGTCAGGCCAAGCTGAGCGAGATTGAGGTGCTGGAGATGCGCGTCCTTAACTCTGAATCGGCAGTGGACATTGAGTCGCTTGCTGATCGCTATGGAATCCACAAGCGGACAGCTCTCGATGTGGTGACGCGACGCTCTTGGGCGCACATATGACGCTGCAAACAATCCTGCCGAGGTAGGGAAAATGAACATATCGAGGGCCTGCGGAACCTGTCTGCTCAAGTCGGCCTGATTCCATGACAGGTATTGACGGATGACAACCCTATGGCAGTACTACGAAGCGAGGTCAAAGCCTTTATCGTTCAGGCTCTGGCCTGCTTCGATACGCCATCCCAGGTGGTAGCAGCGGTCAAGACAGAATTCGGGATTGAGATCACCCGCCAGCAATGCGAAACGCACGACCCGACAAAGTTTGCCGGGCAGAAGCTTGGCAAGACCTGGGTGGACCTGTTCCACGCTGCTCGCAAGCGATTCCGTGAAGAGACAACCGATATCCCCATTGCCAACCGTGCGTACCGGCTTCGCGGTCTTGGGCGTATGGCTGAGAAAGCCGAGAGCATGCGCAACCTGGCGCTGACTGCCCAGCTTTACGAGCAAGCAGCCAAAGAGACGGGTGACGTCTACGTCAATCGCCGCGTTGAGCCTGACAAGTCGCTAGATGAAGAAATCAAACGTCTTGAGATCGAGAAGCGTAAGGCCGAACTCAAGCTGATAGAGAAGGGCGGTGGCAACTCCAATGCCCAGCTGCTGGCTGACCTGATCGCGAGGCTCCCGTCATGATCGCGAACACTGGCAACCTGATGCTGGATCGTCAGTTGTCTCGTTGGTACCCGCTCAAGGATCACCCGGTGCAGCTCGCCTTGGTGGCCGCTGTGTCAGAAGGCATTCGCTTCCCGCTGGTGCCTGCTGGTCGTCGTAGCGGCAAGACTGAGCGTTTCAAGCGCTTCGTGGTGAAGCAGGCATCAGCGTACACCGGCATGTACTTCGCCGCCGCACCAACGCACGCCCAAGCCAAGAAGATCTTCTGGGATGACCTCAAGGCCTTCACGCTGTGCTGCATGCACAGTCGCCGGCCGTCCGAGTCGGACCTGATCATCTACCTGGACAACGGTAGCGAGATTCACGTCATCGGCCTGGACAAGCCGCAGCGGATTGAGGGTATCCCGTGGACTGGCGGGGGAATTGACGAATTCGCCGACATTAAGCCGGACGCCTGGGAGGCAAACATTCTCCCGGCGCTGAACACCGTCAACCCAACCATGCCGGATTACCGGGCCTGGTGCTGGTTGCTCGGCGTACCTGACGGCTTGAACCACTACTACGACCTGTGCATGCAGGCTGAGTCGGGCAATGACCCAAACTTCCGGGTGTTCCATTGGAAATCGGCCGAGATTCTGCCGGCTGACGTAATGGACGCAATGAAGCGGGCCATGTCGGCCAAGCAGTTCAAGCAGGAATTTGAAGCATCGTTCGAAACGGCGTCTGGCCGGATCTACGAGGACTACAGCAAGGCGAACATCACCGATGCAGCCATTGAGCCGCATGAGCAACTGATGTGGATGCACGACCAAAACTATACCCCTCTGTCATCAGCGATCGGTGTCCGGCGCAATGAAGGCAAAGACCTCTATCTGCTGGATGAGATCGTGCTGATCAGCGCCGTTTCGAAGCAGTCAGCTGCTGAGTTCGTAGACAAGTTCAAGGATCACAAGAACAAACACGTCCTGATCTACGGCGACCCGGCGGGCAAGGCGGGCGAGAAGCACGGCCACGCATCCGACTACACCGACATCGAGGGCGTGCTGAAGGCCAATGGCTGGACGTACACGCGCAAGGTCAAGCCGGCGCACCCGTCCATCAAGGACCGGCAGAACGCCGTACGGGCGAAGATCCTGACCGCCTCAGGCGAAACAAGCCTGTTCATCAACCCAGTTACCGCGCCCTGGTGCCACAAGGGCTTGAGCACGGTTCAGCTTCAGGCCGGTTCAACGTTTCAGGAAGACCAGAAAAACGACTACCAGCACATCACTACGGCGATCGGCTATTGCATCGACGTTGAGTGGCCGTGCATCAAACGCACAGGCGGAACACGCCGAATTGGAGGCTTGGCCTGATGCCAGTGCAATCGACAAACCCCGACTACGACGCGCACATCGCTGAGTGGGAGATGATGGACGACGCGCTCGAGGGTGAGTGCGCCGTAAAGCGCAACGAGCGCAACTTGCCAAAGCCAAGCGGCATGGTCGAAGCTGAAAAGATCGACGGCGCCGGCAACAAGTACCTGTACGAGAGCTACACGAACCGGGCTCAGTACGAGCACTGGGTGCGCGACTCGCTGCGGTCGATGATGGGCCTGGTCTCGCGGCTTATCCCGGAGATTGAGCTACCCGCCGGGCTGAAGGGGCTGGAGGACAACGCCACAGCCGACGGCTTCGGCCTGAAGCAGTTGTTCTTCCGCCTAGTGCGCCAGGCCATTTCCCATGGCCGGGTGCCCCTGGTGGTGAACATCGATGATAGCGGCGAGCCTTACTTCTCGACCTACGCAACGCGCAACGCGATCAACTGGGACACCGCCGATCAAGGCGGCCGGCAGGACCTGGTGCTTTCTGTATTCCGCGAGTTCCGCAAGAAGGGCGGCGATCGCTACAGCCATGACTGCATCACGGTTTTCCGTGAGTTCTTCATGCTGGGCGAGGTCTGCTACACGGCCGTGCGCAACGAGGCTGGCGAGCTGATCGACGACGAACGCCCGCTGGGCACCACCGGTACCGACAACCGTCTCGTCAAAGGCCTGGCCTATTTGCCCGTCATCTACTGCGGCTCGACTGACAATTCACCGGACGTAGACGAGGTGCCGCTGCTCACCATGGCGCGGGCCGCGTTGAAGTCCTATCAGATCAGCGCTGACTATTTCAGCTCTCTGCACCAGACCAGTCATCCGCAGCCGTGGGTGTCGGGTTTGGATGAGGCGGTGGAGTTGAGCGTAACCGGTCCATCCGCTGCCTGGGATCTTGGGCCGAACGGAAAGGCTGAATACCTTGAATTCAAGGGCACCGGCATTGAAGCCAACCGCAAAGCCATGGATGACCAGAAGAACGCCGCGCTTGAGGCAGGCGCCAAGGTCATGGATGTGGCCGGCACCGAGTCGGGCGAGGCGCGCAAGACGCGTCAGAACGACCAGCACGCCACATTGCACAGCATCGTCATCACGGTGGCCGAGGCGGTGGAGCAGGGCTTGCGATACGCCGCCGAGTGGAAGGGCTACGACCCTAAGCAGGTCAAGTTCAAGGTGAACCCTGAGTTCGTGACCCCGGTGGTCGACGCCCAGGTGCTCGCCGAGCTGCTGAAAGGTGTGATGGCCGGAACGATCAGCGTCGACACCTACTGGCAGTACCTCACGACCGGCAAGCTGCCTGATCGCCCATATGAAGACGAAGCCGACCTGATCAGCGATGAGCGCGAGTCGGCCGGCATCAACCTGGACAAAGAAGATGCCAACGACAAGCCAAGCGCAGGCGGACAGCCAACTTCTGGAGCAGACGACCCGTCACTCGGTAATGCTGGAGCGGCTTAAGGCTGGCGAGGTCAAAAAATTCGAGAAGTACCTGCGCCAGATCGACAAGCTGGTGCGGGAGCAGTTGACCCGCAAGGAGCTGACCACCTACAGCCGGGACCGTCTTGAGCAGTTTCTGGCCCGGGTGGACGGCAAACTGCTGGGCATCTACAAGGCCTACGGCGACCTGGTGCAGGCCGATCTGGTCGACATCGCGCTGTATGAGTCGACCTTCGAGGCCAAAAGCTTGAGCAACGCGCTGTCAATTGACGCGGTCGTTCCGACCAACGCCGTGATCCGAGCGGCGGTGTTCTCCTATCCGCTGCAGGTGAAGGGCATCGATGGCGGCAAGTTGCTGAAGAGCTTCATCGGCGGCTGGTCGCGCACCGAGACGATGCGGGTCACGAACACCATCCGCCTCGGCTTCGGCCAGGGCCAGACCAACGCTCAGATCATCCAGGCTATTCGCGGTACCGCAGCGCAAAACTTTACGGACGGCATTCTTGCGGTGAACAATCGCAACGCCGCCTCTGTGGTGCAGACTGCGATCCAGCATGTGGCCACCACGGCACGGATGGAAACGTTGAAGGCCAATAGTGACGTGGTGCTGGGCTATCGGTGGGTTTCGACGCTCGACCGCAAGACCTCACAGCAGTGCAAGGGCCTGGACGGCATGCGCTTCGATTTGGGCAAGGGGCCTTTGCCGCCGGCGCACATCAACTGCCGGTCGACTACGGTGCCGACCACCAAGCTTTCGGAGACGTTTGCCAAGGACGCCACGCGCGCCTCGGTAGGCGAGAACGGCGGCGCGCAGGTCGATGCCAGCCTGAACTATTACGAGTGGCTGGCAACGCAGCCGGCGAGCTTTCAGGATCATGCGCTCGGCCCGGTGCGGGCCAAGTTGTTCCGCAATGGCGGTCTGACTCCTGAGAAGTTCGCCAAGCTGCAACTCGATAAGTCGTTCAAACCGCTGACACTGGCGCAACTGAAAGATGTGGAACCCGACATGTTCACCCGAGCAGGCGTTACACTCGGCGCTCAACCGAGTTGAGATAGCGCATGCAGATCATCGTTGAGGACGGGAAGGGCAGGCCAGACGCGAATAGCTTCGTGCCGCTGGAGAAGCTGACCTTCTACCGCGACTACTACGGGTTCCATATTCCTGAAGCCGAGGCCGATCAGGTCGAACTGCTGCTGCGCGCCGCAGCCGATATCAACGCTCGTCAATGGAAGGGCGGTAAGGCCAATCCCGATCAGGCTATGGCCTGGCCGCGGCGCGACTGCAAGATCGAATACCAGACGCTCTCAGAGACATTCGTGCCCTTTGAACTCGAATGGGGCCAAGTACGGCTGGCGGTCGAGTTGTTCGCCGCCGAGCAGGGCTTCCAGATCGAAGAGCCAACTCACTGCACTGAACCAAACGGCCGGCGCACGCGGTTGAGCCGCGATACGCCCGGATTGCGCATGCGCCCGCCGCCATATGCCCCGAGCAGGACGCAGTTCGCTGATTACCTGGTCATGCGCGGGCTTTCGCTAGTCCGATAAACCACAGAATTCACACCAAGCCGCCCAATGGGCGGTTTTTTTATGCCCGTCAGGCGGGCCAACCAATCCCCAGGGGATACCCATGCCATTTGAATTTGACCCGGCCGCCGCTGGCCTCACCCTCGACGCAACTCAGACCGCAGCCCTTCAGGAGGCGCTTGGCGGAAAGGTTCAGGATTATCTGGACAAGGAAGTAAACGGGCTCAAGTCCAAGAATCAGGAATTGCTGGGTTCCAATCGGACCATCAAGACCGAATTGGACAAGCTGAAAGGTCAGTTTGAAGGCCTGGATATTGACGCGGTGAAAGGCTTGCTCACAAAGGTCGGCCAAGACGAAGAAACGAAGCTGATTGCCGAAGGCAAGCTCGATGAGGTGATCAACCGCCGCACCGAGCGCTTGCGCACCGACTCCGATAAGCAAATCAAGGCCGCCAATGAGCGCGCCGACAAGGCCGAGGCGTTCGCTGCCAAGTACAGCGACAAGGTGCTGGCTGATTCCATCCGCGCAGCTGCCATCAAGGCCGGCGCACTCCCTGAGGCTGCCGAGGACATAATCCTGCGCGCCCGGGGCACTTTTAAACTCAGTGAAGACGGCGAGGCGATTGCCACGGACCGTGACGGCGAGGTCGTTTACGGGAAGGACGGGAAAACCCCGCTGTCGCCGCTCGAATGGGCGGAATCGCTGCGTGAAACAGCAACACACCTGTGGCCAAGGGCTCAGGGTGCCGGCCCTACCGGCGATCAAGGTGGCAAGGCCACGAAAAAATGGGGCGAGTACACGGAAACCGAGCGCGCTGCGATCGCCCGTGACAACCCCGAGCTGTTCAAGAAAATCCAGGCCACCAAAGGAACCTAATCCATGGCAACTACCCAACTGACCGACATCTTCGTCGGCGACTACTACGCCTCCCTGGCACCGGTTAACAGCCCGGAAAAGACCGCTGTTTACGAGTCGGGCATTGTGACTCGCTCGCCTGTGCTGGACGCGATCGCCTCCGGAAGCCAAGGCACCGCCGAGATCAGCTACTGGCAAGATCTCAACGCCGATGAAGCCCCGAACATCAGCAACGATGACCCGAACGATCAGGGTGAGGTAGGCAAAGTCGAGCAGGACA
This sequence comes from Pseudomonas sp. NPDC087614, assembly GCF_044743485.1. Lineage (NCBI taxonomy): Bacteria > Pseudomonadati > Pseudomonadota > Gammaproteobacteria > Pseudomonadales > Pseudomonadaceae > Pseudomonas > Pseudomonas sp. NPDC087614. The sequence goes on from NZ_JBIUWN010000049.1 coordinate 23,702, forward strand.
GCATGCGCGCCCGTGTCCTGTACCTCAACAAAGGCTACGGCGTAACCGATCTGACTGCGGAGCTGGCCAACACCGAACCACAACAGCAGATCCGCAACCGCTTCGGCACCTACTGGACTCGTCAGTGGCAGCGCTACACCCTGGGTGCCGCTCGCGGCATCATCGCCTCGAACATCGCCAATAACGGCGGTGACATGGTCATCGACGCGGGCGCGACCATCAACGCCAATGCCTTCCAAGACGCTGCGTTCACGGCGGGCGATGCTGCTGATCAGTTCGGCGCGATCGGCGTGCACTCGGTCGTGATGAACCAGATGGTCAAGCAAAACCTGATCGAGTACCTGCGCGACTCCGACGGCAAGATCATCCTTGCCACCTACCTGGGCAAGCCTGTGTTTATGGATGACGGTCTGGTCTATGGCGCTGGCAAATACCTGTCGGTGTTCTTCGGCCAAGGCGCTTTCGGCTACGGCGAAGGCGCTCCAAAGGTGCCGGTCGAGCTGGAGCGTAAGCCAGGTGGCGGCAACGGTGGCGGTGCGGAAGTTCTGTGGGAGCGGAAGACTTACATCCTCCAGCCTGCTGGTTTCAGTTGGAAGGGTTCTGAAGCCCAGAACGCTAGCCCGACCGCGACCCAATACGCCGCCGCGGCCAACTGGCAGCGCGTGTTCAGCCGCAAGCAGGTTCCGTTCGCCGCCGTGATCAGCGGTACCACCACGCCGTAACTCGGCCCACAAAGCCTGGCGCCCGTATGGCGCCAGGATGCTTTTGAGGTGACTTATGAAAGTGATCTACACGGACAAGCCGGGCAAAGAGCGTGGCGTGTGCTACCGCCTGCTGAGCGAATTCTTTGGTGTCATCGGCTCCGCTACCGAGGTGGTCGTCGATGGCGATGCCCCGGGAATCGTCGATGCATACCAAGCGGTTGGCATTACGGTATCCGACGGCAATGAGCAGGAAGCCCCGGAAACCGACCCTCTGAAAATGAAAGTTTCCCAGCTGAAAGAATGGCTGACCGAGAAGGGCATCGCCTTCGATCCGACCGCCAAGAAAGAAGATTTGCAGGCCTTGGTGCCGGCTGAATAAGGACAAGCACATGACTGACTTCATCACCGTCGCCGATGTTGACGCCAAGCTCGGTTCTGGCTGGGCCGGCACCGGTGATCCAGTCCTTGCCGTGACCATGGCCAACGCCTGGCTCACGACCAAGATTAAGCGGGCTGTTCCAGATCCGGTTCCGGACGAGATCAAAACAGCCGGCGCTCAGGTCGCCAAAGAGGCGGCGGCGGGCAAGCTGTACACGTCCACGCAGAAGGAAGTGCAGAGCAAGACGGTATCGGCGCAGTCCGGCACGTCGGTGAGCAAGACCTACGTGGCAGGCTCTACCGATCAGTCGGCGGGCGTGAACTTCGCGCTGGCGCTGCTTGCGCCGTGGATCAAGCGCTCCGGCGTGATGATGCTGAAAAGGATCTGATCATGGGCATGCGCGAAGAGATCCAGGCTGAACTGGCTGAAGCGTTCGATGATCCAGATGGCTTGGCCGATGCAGTCAAGCCGGTGACAGGCGTTCGCAAGGTCGCTGGCGAGTATGACCCGGACCTGGACGGCGAAACGCCGGAGACCATTGTGACTTATACCGGACGCGGCGTCTTGGGCAGCTATCTGTCCAAGGAAATCGACGGCTCCCTCATCCAGACCACCGACAAGAAGCTGCTGGTGCTGCAAAACGAGCTATTCGTGTTAGAGGGCGGTGTGCCTACGGCGGTACCGGCAGCGCCGGCCATCGGCGATATCGTCAACGGGCTGCGGGTGATGAACGTGTCTGCGGACCCTGCTGATGCAACGTGGACGGCGCAACTGAGGAAGTGAAAGACAATAGGAAACTGATACCTTTCATTTAGACTTTTTCCGCTGCTTACTCAATCTGCGCGTGATTTTGAAAGCCTAATAACTAAGCATTTCGTCCAGCTTGTCTAGCGTTTCTGGATTCACCTGTCCATCCCTGAGTTCTTGCTCAAGCACAATTAAAAGTTCGATGGTTTCGTCAGAAAGTTGCAGGTCAGCAGGCATTTTACCTGTTGCAAACTTTGTTACCCATTCTGGGTGAGATTCTCTACAACTAGCCGCAACGGCATCCCGGAGGTTTTTTACGCTCTGAGTAAGATTTTTGCCCTTGGCCGTGTCAGCGAGTACTTGCTTCCTTGCGTTCTCGATATTTTTGGCTGCCTGTTCGCCAAAATTGCGTCCGTGGCTAGGGATGCTAGATCGTTGAGTATGCGGCTTTTTCATAGAGAGGATTTCCTTATGCGATGGTTCTATGAGGGATTGGCCAACTTGGCTTCAGGAATTATCAGTCGAGGCACGAGAAAGCTCAATCTGCATAACAACCCGATCTTGTATCTGCAGGCGCGGTCGTGAGCCGGGCAGGCGCCGGACAGTCCGGCAGTTTCGCTTTGAGTCTCGCCGAGTTCGCGGCGCAGGCCAAGGAGGCCATCGACGCCAGCCTTCGCGAGATCATCATCAAGGTTGGCAACAGCCTCATTCGCATGTCACCGGTAGGAAACCCCGAGATCTGGGCGCAGAACGCCGTCGCGAGTCAGTACAACAAGGCTGTCGAGGATCACAACAGCGGACTGCGGAATGATCCGGCCAATTTGACGAAGGCCGGCCGGCTCAAGCCCGGGCGAAAGCTTCACGACGGCATGGATATCAGCGCGCCGAGTGGCTACGTCGGCGGCCGGTTCCGGGGCAACTGGATGTTCAACATCGGCGCGCCAGATAGCACCACTACCGAAGAGGTTGACCCCAGCGGGGCCAAATCAACGGCGCGGATCGTTTCCGGCGCAATCGAGTTCAAGGCGGGTGACACCTGCTACATCACCAACAGCCTTGGATACGCCATCCCGCTGGAGTTTGGGCATTCGACCCAGGCACCGAGCGGGATGGTCCGCGTTACCGTGGCCCGCTTCCAGCAGATCGTGCTGGAGGCCATCAGGAACAACCAGGTATGAGCCATAACCTCATCGCTTCGATATTCGAAGCCAGGCTGATCAACTGGGCTAAAGCATTGCCGGTACCGCTGAAGGTCGTCGTGGAGAACGAGGCTTACACGCCCGTCAACGGCGTCACTTACCTGCGAGCATTCACTCTGCCAGCCGACACCGCAAGCAACACGCTTGCCGGCGACCACAAGCTGTACACCGGAGTGTTTCAGGTCAGCATCGTCATTCCATCCGGCAAGTACCGTGGCGCGGCCGGTGCGCTGGCTGACCAGATCGCCGCCTTGTTCCCGCTGTACGAGCGGAACACAAAGGGCGCGCTGACAGTGGTGACCATGACGCCGGTCGACCCCGGCCCGGGCATCCCCGATCCACCCACATTTACCGTGCCGGTGTCGTTCGAATACCGAGCAGACATCGCCATCTGATTACGCCCGTTGGGCAAACCCTGAAACCCGCCTCTGTGCGGGTTTTGTCATTTCTGAAAAGAGGAAACACCCATGGCCGGCATCCAAATGCCCAACGGCGCAACTTTCGAAATTGCTTCCGCCTACGGGTCGGCAATCCCATTCACCACGCTGAGCAACGCGAACCCGGCGGTGGCCTCAGCTTTGGCGCATGGCCTGGCCGAAGGTGACATCATCGCCGTGAACTCCGGCTGGACCCGTCTCGACGGTCGCGCCGTTCGGGTTGCGGACATCGCCAGCGGCACCTTCGCACTGGGCGGCGTAAACACCACCAACGTGCAGCAATACCCAGCAGGTTCAGGCGTCGGCTCTGCGCGCGAAGTGACCTCGTTCACCGAGATCTCACAGATCACCGAACTGAACTCCACCGGTGGCGATCAGCAGTTCCTGACTTACGGCTTCCTGGCTGACGATGATGATCGGCAGATGCCGACCACCAAGAACCCGATCACGCTTTCCATCACGGTCGCTGACGATCCTTCCAAACCCTATGTCGATGTCTGCGAGGCCGCCGACGATGATAAGCAGCCCCGTGTTCTGCGCCTGAACCTGCCGGGAGGCAGCAGCATCGTTTACAACGGCTACGTGTCGATCACGTCGACTCCGACCATGTCGCGCAACAACCTGATGACTCGCGTTATCAGTGTCGCATTGACTGGTCGCCCGGCTCGTTACGCGGCGGCGGTATAACCCATGGCCAAGTTTAAGATTGCCCAAAATCCTACCTTCAAAGCCGACGTCGATATTCCTCGGGTCGGCGGAACCACGATTAAGGTGCCGTTTGAGTTCAAGTATCGCGATCGCAAGGAGCTCGCAAAGCTCTTCGCTGGCTGGCAGGAAAGCGCGAAGGAAGATCAGGAGCGTTTCAAGGCCAAGGGTGACGACCTCACTCTGATCGAGATCACCGACTCTCACGTCGAACGGCAGATTGAGCAGGTGACCCAACTGGTCACGGGCTGGGGCTTTGAAGACAAGCTGAGCCCTGAATCGATTCGCGCACTCGTTGAAACGTCCGCAGGCGCCGGCGATGCGATTGTCGATGCCTACCAAAAGGCCTTCTCAGCAGTACGCTTGGGAAACTGACGAAGGTCGCCCGCCTGATGTACCAGCCGAGTCCATCTGAAGCGGACTTGGCGGCGTTCGGGTTGTCGCTCTCTGACATCCCTGAAGAAGAGTGCGAAGTGCTGGCTGAAAACTGGCCGGCCTTCGTGCTCTTCAACGCCATGACTACTCAATGGCGCACCGGCATGGGCGGGGCTACCGGCCTTGATTACACAGCTCTTCGAGACGTCTCCGACTTCGTCGGCACATCCAGAAAACAACTCAGAGAGATTTTCCCAGACCTTCAGGCAATGGAGGTCGAGGCCCTGCTCGTCATGAGCGAATCGAAGTAATGGAGCACTCATGTCGGGCACAATTGCGCAATTAGGCCTTGCCGTAGATTCAGGTGAGGCCGTCCAGGCGGCTACTGATCTGGAGCGCTTGGCGCAGGCCGGCGCGAAGGCTGAGAAAGCAGCAGATGGTGTGGCGGCTGGTTTCGATAAAGCGGCTGCCGCGTCCACTGGTCTGGCCACGGCCGAAGGCAAACTGTCCGAGTCCACCGACGACGCTATGAAGCGTCTGACGGCGATGGCCAAGGCCTCTCTGGATTCGAGCGAGTATTACCAGCGCCTGACTACCAGCGTAGGCACAAGCTCGACTGCGATGGATGCGACTGGTTCGTCGGCAGCTAGTCTTGCTGCACTCGCCCGCAGATTGAAAGCTGATTCCGACGCGTTGGTTGGGTCGACTGATAAGCAGGCGGAAGCGGCCAAGAAAGCAGCGGCTGCCACGGGAGTGCAAGCAGAAGGGCTGCAAGCGCTCCTAGGCAAAATCAATCCCGCCATCGCGGCTCTCGATAAGCTGGATCAGCAGCAGGCACAACTTCAGAAGTACAAGGCGGCCGGCCTGATCGACGCGGACACCTTTCGCGAGTATTCGACCCGCATCGATGCCTCACGGCAGAAGCTTGGTGACTTTGATGACGGCCTGAAAAAGACTGGCGTCAGTTCGAAGCAGACCGAAGCGGCTCTGCGCCAATTGCCTGCGCAATTCACGGACATTTTCACCAGCCTGGCCGGCGGGCAAAACCCTTTGTTGGTGCTCATCCAGCAAGGCGGGCAGATCAAGGATTCGTTCGGTGGTGTAGGTGCCACTCTTGAGGCGCTGAAGGATAAATTCCGCTCGCTTTTCACTGGCGGCGCCGGTGCTGCGGTATTGAGCGAATCGCTCGCCGATATCGCCATAAATGCGAAGGGGGTCGCCGAGAATGCGGGCGAAGCAGGGGAGAGTCTGTCCGATCTTGCTGAAAGCTCCAACACAGCGGCTGAAGCGGCTGAGAACGCGCAGCGCGCGGTAGGCGCAATCCGTCCAGCAATGAGCGGCGTAACGTTGGGAGCCGCAGGGATGGCGCTCGCGGTAGTTGCGGCAGCCGCCGCCGTCGGGTCGTTGATTTACGGATACAGCCAGGGCAGCAAAGAGGCTGACGAATACAACAAGGCTCTGATTCTTACCGGCAATGCTGCTGGAACGACTGCCGGGCAACTGGCAGATCTGGCCCAGCAGGTAAGTGTCACCAATGGCACCACTGGTGAAGCCGCTGCATCGCTCACGCTGCTAGCTTCGTCTGGCGTGATTGCCAGCGGAAGCTTCAAGGATATCGCTGATGCAGCGGCAGCCATGGAGGATGCCACCGGAAAGTCGGTCGAAGCGACTATTGCCGAGTTCGTCAAAATCGCCAAAGACCCGGTCGCTGCGGCGAAAGAGCTGAACGATCAGTATCACTTCCTGACTGCTTCCGTTTACTCGCAGATTGTCGCGTTGAAGGAACAGGGCGACACCATCGGTGCCGCGAAACTGCTGACTGACAGTTACGCCGATACGGTCAAAAGTCGATCGAACGAGATCACCGAAAACCTTGGGACCATCGAAAAGGCCTGGAAGGGCATCACTGATGAAGCCAAGAAGTCGCTCGATGCGCTCAAGAACATCGGGCGTGACGAAGGGCCGGCAAAACGTATCGCCGAACTCAAGCAAAGTGTTGCTTACGCACAGAGCGCCGTGAATGCTGCGCCTTACGACACTGACGCTGCAAAGAAACTGGCGGATTCGAAACAGGAGCTTTATCAACTCCAGCTCATGGTTTACACCGGCGAGCAGCGGGTAAAGGTTCAAGAAGATGAAGTTCGAACCCAGAAAGAGGGTATCGAAGCCGAGCAGCGACTCAAGCAGATCAGCGACTCGAATCTGACCAACGCCGAGAAACGCGACAAGCTTACGAAAGCCTATTTGCGTGATGTTGAGGTGCTGAGAAAGGCCAACCCTGACGACCCTAAGGTCCAGGCCGATTTCGTCGCGAAAACGCTTCAGAATATCAAGGACAAGAACAAGGATCAGAAGGGGCCGTCTGCCAGCGCGGTCGACCTCACCGGTTACAACGCCGCACAGAATGCCCTCAAGGAAATCCAGGCCGAATATGCGAACACCCAGAAACAACTGGATGCCGCGCAGAAGGCCGGACTGATCTCGCAGCAGGAATATCTATTGAAGCGCGAGGCGCTGATCGGCAACGAGCGGGATGAGGTCACGTCCGCTTATGAGGCCGAGATTGCGGCGCTTGAAGCGGCGAAGGCCAAGGCCAGCACCTCCGCCGAGCAGCGCATTCAACTCGACCAGAAGATCGCCGACGCGCGCACTGACATGATCAAGGCGCAGAAGGCGGCGGACAGCGAACTGGATGTGCTGGCGAAGAATGAACAAGGTCGGCTCAGGAAGCAGGAGCAGGCGGTTCAGACCTACACCAACGCATTGCAGCAGCAAGTCGAAACGTTGCGTCAGCAGGGGGAGAGAGCTGCGGCAGGGCTTGGCCAGGGTGATCGGCAGCGCGGGCTGACAGATCAGCAGAACGCCATCGACGACCGTTTCAACCAGCAGAAGCTCGATCTGGCCAACCAGTATGGCGATGGCTCGCGAGGCATGAGCCTAGACGAGTACACCCGGAAGCTGGCAGCGCTTAAAACCACTCAACAGGATCTGCACGATACGGTTCAAGCCAATTACGACGAGATGACGGCGGCCCAAGGGGACTGGAGCTCCGGTGCATCGTCGGCGTGGCAGAACTACCTGGAGTCGGCGCGAGATGTTGCCGGGCAAACCAAAAGCCTTTTCACCAACGCCTTTAGCTCGATGGAGGACGCGATCGTCAACTTCGCCATGACCGGGAAGCTGTCGTTCGCCGACTTCACCAAATCGATTCTGGCGGATATGGCGCGCATTGCCACTCGGCAGGCCAGTTCGGCGTTGCTGAGCAGTGTAGTGGGTGCAGCGACGAGTTATTTCACTGGTGGAAGCGGCGCTACAGGTGCTGCAACGGCTGGCGCGGCGGAGTCTGGAGCGCAGAGTTTTGGTAGTCAGTTTGATGCCAGTTCTGCATCCGTGTCTTTCGGTGGTGGTCGTGCTGTTGGCGGCGGTGTCGATCCGAACACTTTCTACGAAGTGAACGAAAAGGGGCCCGAGCTTTTCAATCAGGGCGGCAGGTCTTACCTCATGACTGGCGCGAATGGCGGCAGCGTAACGCCACTGACTTCCGGTGGTGGGCCGGCGCTGGCCGCAATATCCGGTACCGGTGGCGGCAACACCTACAACTTCCCTGTGGCTGTCTCGGTGCAGACGTCCGGCAGCGAGGGCGGCGGGGTTTCGCAAGAGGTATCGAACCAGCTCGGTAAAGGTATCCAGCAGACTGCAAAAACTGAAGCGGAAACCGCAATTGCCCGAGCGCTACAGCCAGGCGGTTCGATCTGGCGCCTGACAAATGGGAGGGGTTGATGGCCATCGAGAAATTCACCTGGCCAACCGAGCGCGGGGAAACACCCGATATCAATTATCGGGTGCGCACCTCGAAATTCGGCAATGGCTACGCGCAAAACGTCGGAGACGGACCGAACAACAAGGAGGACTCGTACCCGGTTACCTGCGTAGGTCAAAAGGCCAAGGTGTTGGAGATCATGAAGTTCCTCGACCGGCACGCTGGTGCGAGGGCGTTTCTCTGGACAACACCGCTCGGCGAACTCGGTCTGTTCACCTGCAAAAATCCCGCTCCCACACCAATGGGCGGCGGGGTCTTCAAACTCACTGCCACGTTCGAACGGGCATTCCAACCATAAGGGGCAATCATGCCGCTGATCAGTGACATCCAGGTGCTTGAACCTGGCAGCGAAGTGCTGCTCTTTGAATTGGACGGCACGGACTATGGCGCGGACGTGCTGCGCTTTCATGGGCACGCGATCCCGCACACCGCGGCCGAGCTCATCGCCGCCGGCGACAACGCGGACCAGTTGCCGGCGAAGGCGATCTACTGGCAGGGCAACGAATACAGCGCCTGGCCGATGCAGATCGACGGCATTGAAGCGAACGGCGACGGCACAGCGGTACGGCCCACGCTGTCGGTCGGCAACGTCAACGGACGCATCACCGCGCTCTGTCTGGCATTCGAGGATCTGCTCGAGTTCAAGCTGACGATGCGCCACACGCTGGGCACTTACCTGGACGCGGCGAACTTCCCGGCCGGCAACCCTACGGCAGACCCCACCCAAGAAACGATCGAGGTCTGGTACATCGACCAGAAAACGAACGAGGACGGGGAAAACGTCAGTTGGGAATTGGCCAGCCCGGGCGACGTCGGCAACGAATCGATTGGCCGGCAGGCCACAACCCTTTGCCACTGGTGTCTCACCGGCGGCTATCGCGGGCCTAACTGTGGTTACACCGGCCCGCATGTCACGAAGGACGGCGTCATCACCGATAACCCGGAACTGGATGAATGCGATGCCACGTTGGGCAAGGGCTGCATACCTCGCTTCGGCGAGGGTAACCCGCTGCCGTTCGGTGGCTTCCCGGCCGTTTCGCTGATCGCACGGAGCTAATATGCGTAAACACATTTTGAACGCGATCCAGGCACACGCGGCGGCCGAGTACCCGAAAGAGTGCTGCGGGCTGCTGCTGGCCGTGGGCCGCAAGCAGCAGTACTACCCGTGCCGCAATGTTTCAACCGAGCCGAACGAAGAGTTTCGAATCGACCCGGAGGATTACGCGGCAGCTGAGGACATCGGCGAGGTGATCGGTGTGGTGCATTCGCATCCGGATGCCACCAGCCGCCCGTCACCGCGCGACCTGGCCATGTGCGAGGCCACCGCGCTACCCTGGCACATCCTGAGCTGGCCCGAAGGCGATCTTCGAACGGTCATACCGTCCGGTGAGGTGCCGCTACTGAAGCGGCCTTTCGTGCACGGCGCGTGGGACTGCTGGCAGGTCTGCGCCGACTGGTACAAGCGCGAGTGGGGGCTGGAGTTCGAAGCCTTTAAGCGCGCCGACGGCTGGTGGGAGAGCAAAGACAACACCAGTCTGTACGAGGCGAACTACGAAGCTGCCGGCTTCTATCGGGTCGACCAGCCGCAGCGCGGCGACATGATTGTGATGGAAGTGGGTCGGACGGTTTACCCGAATCACGCCGGGATCTTTCTCGGCGCCGATCCAGCGTTGTCCGGCGAGGATGCCGCGACCTTCGGCCCCGGCCCGTTTGTGTTGCATCACTTGTATGGCAGGCCGTCGGAGGTCATTGTTTTCGGTGGCCCGTGGCTGGACCGAACACGCCTGATTCTCAGGCACAGGGGGGCAGGATTAAGCACATAATGTCGAAGAGTTTTCCGTGGTGGAGGCAAAGACCGTCGAATGATAATCTCATTTTTTTCAGACGATGAATCGCAATGCTCGACAAGCTTCTAACTACTGCACTTGCATGCGCTGTTTTGCTCAGCTCCCCATCTGCAATGGCTTGGACTGATGACGGTGGGAAGATAGTTTTTAGTCGTGGCGAAATAGACCATTGCTCGCAACTAGCCCTCGACGCTGGCGCGATAATGCTCGGCAGGCAGGCAAATGAGCCGCCTTATTTTGATCGGGACCAATATGAAGTGCCATCAGCGGCGAGAAAAAGCATGCGGGAAAGTTTGTCACGGATGGTGCTTACCTACCCCGTACGAGACACTGCTGAAGAAAAACAGAACGATCTTAAGGACTTTATGAAGTCGGCAAAGCTGATCTGCATTAAAGCCTATATGGAGTCGGTTCCTGCGAGCCCTCATGCGCAGACAGCAGCACCCTGACCCTTTCAGTGCACAAATTTTTGCACGCTTCCAGCGGAGGTTACATTGCCAGCATTTTCACAGGAGTGATTTGAATGAAATTCATCGTAGGAGCGTTGGCGATAGCGCTCTTGTTGGGGTGTTCTCCAAAGAGGCAACCACTCGATAATCGTGACCCTTGCTTAGATTTCGGCCCCCCTGAAAGCTCAGGTTTTAAAGCTTGCTTAGATCGTCGAGCCCAAGCTCTGAAGGACCTGCTTGAGGGCACTGGTAGAAAACAGTATCAAATAGTTTTCGATGAGAAGGTCGATCCCTGACTCGAAACCACAAGCGCAACTGTAATTGGTATTGGAGCAGTAGCGCTGCGTGCTTCAGCCGATCTGCAGTCGGAGCCGTAAATGGAGCTGTTTCGCTTAAACGAACTCTTTTTCGAGCACAATTGCGTAGCTGCGATGAAGCTCGAAATGATGGATTTCAAGTACAACCTCAGCCTGACTATGTCTTCCTCGGAGGATCCAGAAACCAAGGGTGTGACGGCTGTATTTCATGATGTCAGCTCACTGAATCTAAGCGGCTTCGGTGGCGGACTAACCCAATTCATGGACCTCGTCGTAACTCGCATCGACCGCGGTCTGGATAGAATCCGTTACGAGCTAAGGGATATCGAGGACGAAAAAATTTCGTTCTATTTCTGCACCTTCAGCGTGCGAGACCATAAGGAGTAAATATGCGGGTTGTGATAGGAGCGCTGGCGGTAGCGCTGTTGGCGGGGTGTGCCTCGCCCGGCGACGTAAAGAAGAATGAGCCGACAATCAGCACATCAACTGCTAAGTCGGCCAAGAAGTACGCACTTTGCGTCTTCCCAAAATGGCAAGAGCAGCGCTCGACGGCGACAATTTCTGAAACCGAAAATGGATTTCGCTTGGTGATTGCCACCGACATGATGACCGATGAGGTTCTCGAGATCTCCAGCGCTGGATCCGGTAGCAAGGTCGCGTTATACCAGCGGATGCCTTGGTCTAAGATGTGGGGGCGAGGCGCGCTGGAAGCCGCTGTCCGCGAGTGTTTGTGACACAATCAATTCAATCAAACCGCCATTTGGCGGTTTTTTTTCGTCAGGAGAAAAAGCGTAATGGCGGCGACAGCTTCGAATCCATTAATGACAACCATCCTACTATCTGGGCCGCTGGCAAAACTGTTCGGGCGAACTCATTACCGAGAGCTCGGAACCAAGTCAGTTGGCGAGGCCTTCAAAGCTTTGAAATGCACGCTCGATGGATTTGAGCAGGCGATCAAAGATTTAGATCTGCGTGGCATGCGCTTCGCGATTTTCCGCAACAGAAAGAACGTCGGCGAAAAGGATTTCTCTTTGGGGGGCACACAGGAAATCCGTATCGTCCCGGTAATTACGGGAAGCAAGCGCGCCGGAGTACTCCAAACGATTATTGGAGTGGTGCTGATCGCTGCTTCTTTCTTTGCAGGCGGTGCTGGGCCGAGTCTCTTTTCAGCCGGCGTTGGTCTGACGATCGGTGGTGTAGTGCAGCTTCTCAGTCCGCAGGCGACGGGATTGAAGCAGAGCGCCTCCCCCGAAAACGCCCCGTCCTACGCCTTCGGCAGCGCGAAGAACACGACAGCCAGCGGCAATCCGGTACCGATCTGCATCGGCGAGCGCCGGTGGGGCGGGATGATCATCTCGGCCTCGATCTTGGCTGAAGACAAAGTGTAAAAAGTTTATGGCTGGGGGGAGACGGAAGGGCGCGGTTGCTTCTTAAAGTTTGACGTCCGAATGTATCTAGCAAGCATCCATAGTCCGCTACCAACTGCGGCAAACACTAGAGCGAAAAGCAATTCGGCCAATCCCTGACCAATCTGTTGGGGCGTTACATATCTGGAGAGCATTTTTACCGAAGATGTGATGATTGTGTATGCAGTGAAAATCCACAACACGGCTGAAATTGCGTACACCGGAAGCGAAAAGGTTGTTCGTAGCCAAATTGGAGCTTTTTTCATCAGCACTTATTTCCTTGATGACTGAGTCGAGCGCCTTATCGTAGGAGGGCTTAGCATGCGAATTCTATCATCACGACTTTTACAGAAATGCCATTAGGCCGCCCAAGAGGCGGTTTTTTTATGCCTGGAGGAAAGCATGGGCGCAGCAGCACAGATCGATATCCACGGCGAGAAGGGCGGCAGCAGCAAGCCGAAGTCGCCGACCGAAGCCAGCGACAGCCTGCGCTCGACCAACCTGGCCAAGCTGCTGATCGCGGTGGGCGAGGGCGAGTTCGACAGCGTTCCGACCGAATACGACATCTACCTGGACAACACGCCGATCCGTGATGCCAGCGGCAACTACAACTTCCCGAACGTGAAGTGGGACTGGCGCCCGGGCTCTGTGGATCAGACGTACATCCCCGGCATTCCGTCGGTGGAGAACGAGACGTCGCTGAATATCGAGTTGCGCAGCGATTCGCCGTGGGTGCGCTCGGTCACCAACACCCAATTGTCGGCGGTGCGTATGCGTTTGGCTTGGCCAGCGCTGCAGCGCTCTGATGACCAGGGTAATGTCGGCGGCTACCGCATTGAGTACGCAATTGACGTGGCCACCGATGGCGGCGCCTATCAGCAGGTGCTGGTGGATGCTGTCGACGGCAAGACCACTACGCGCTACGAGCGCTCGCGCCGTATCGATCTGCCGGACGCCACCACTGGCTGGCAGATCCGCGTTCGCCGCCTGACACCGAACCAGAACAGCAACAAGGTCGCCGACACCATGCTGATGGCCGGTTACACCGAAGTCATCGACGCCAAGCTGCGCTACCCAAACACCGCGCTGCTCTACATCGAGTTCGACGCCGAGCAGTTCACCAACATCCCGGCGGTGACCGTGAAGTGCAAGGCCCGGCGCTGGATGGTGCCGAGCAATTACGACCCGATTCTGCGCACCTACACCGGGACGTGGGACGGCTCGATGAAATCGGCCTGGACCAACAACCCGGCGTGGATCACCTACGGCATTTGCACCGAAGACCGTTTCGGCCTGGGCAAGCGCATCAAGCCGTTCATGGTCGACAAGTGGGAGCTGTACCGGATCGCCCAGTACTGCGATCAGTTGGTGCCGAACGGCCTCGGCGGTCAGGAACCACGCTTCCTCTGCGACATGAACCTACAAGGCAAGGCTGACGCTTGGTCGCTGTTGCGCGATATCTCGGCGATTTATCGGGGCATGACCTACTGGGCTCAGGGCCAGCTGGTAATGCAGGCCGACATGCCGCGCGCGCAGGATTTCGACTACGTCTTCACCCGGGCCAACGTCATCGACGGCAAATTTTCGTACGGCAGTGCCTCGGCGAAAACCCGATACACCCGGGCGCTGGTCAGCTACGACAACCCCGCCAACAACTACGACACCGACGTCATCCCGTTCGCGGATCTGGATCTGCAGCGCCGGTATGGCGACCGGCCGACCGAGCTGAGCGCCATTGGCTGTACCCGCGCCTCCGAGGCCCAGCGCCGCGGCAAGTGGGCGATCTTGAGCAACAATCAAGACCGCACCGTGTCGTTCAAGACCGGCATGGAGGGCGTGATTCCGCTGCCGGGCCACATCATTCCGGTGGCGGATTCGCTGCTGGCTGGGCGGGAGGTCGGCGGACGGATCTCGTCAGCAGCTGGCCGCGTCGTCACGCTTGATCGCGACACCCAGGCCAAGGCCGGTGACCGGCTGATCATCAACTTGCCCGGTGGTCGCGCCGAGGGGCGCACCGTGCAGAGCGTCAACGGCCGCGCTGTGACGGTCACGACCAACTACAGCGAGCCGCCGATCGCGCAACTGCAATGGGCGCTTGATGCGGATGATCTGGCGATCCCGCTTTACCGTGTGCTCCGGACCAAGCGGACGACCGAGGGCGACTTCGAGATCAGCGCGTTGCAGTACGAACCGAGCAAATTCGCCTACATCGATACCGGGGCTCGCTTGGAAGAGCGGCCAATCAGCGTGATTCCGATCACCGTGGTGCCGGCACCGGCGAGTGTGACTGTCGCCTCGGCGTCTTCGGTCATTCAAGGCCTGTCCGTGGCCACCATGACCATCAGCTGGCCAGCCGTGGACGGAGCTATCGGTTATGACGTGGAATGGCGTAAGGACAGTGGCAACTGGATCAAACTGCAACGGACCGGCATGACCAACGTGGACGTGGTCGGGATTTACGCTGGTGCCTACGTGGCCCGCGTCCGGGCCGTAAGCGCGTATGACATCACGTCGATCTGGCGCAACTCGATCCTGACCAATCTCAGCGGTAAGCAGGGCTTGCCGCCGGCGCTCAGCTATCTGACGGCCACGCCTCTGCTGTTCGGCATCTACCTGAAATGGGGATTCCCGGCCGGTGCCGAGGACAGTCAGCGGACTGAAATCTGGTACGGCCCTACGACAAGCCTTGAGGCTGCCACCAAGCTGACGGATCTGGCCTACCCGCAGAGTGACTTTTCGATGCTCGGCCTGCGCGCCGGCGTGACGCTCTACTTCTGGGGCCGGATCGTCGACAAGATCGGCAACATCGGGCCGTGGTATCCGATCGGAATCGGTGTGCAGGGGCAGTCGAGCGCCGACGCGGCGGCGATTCTGGAAATGATCGCTGGCGAGATCGGCCGCACGGAGCTGGGCAAGGATATCCTCGACGAGATCGACAAGATTCCGGGATTGCAGGCCCAGATCGACGCGCTGGACGGCTTGAAGACCTACAACCCGGACGACACCTACGAGGAGTACGACCTTGTTGTGGTGGGTAAGCGGATCTATCAGGCCGCCGGCCCGGTACCGAAAGATACGCCGCCGCCAAATCCTGCCTACTGGCTGGATGTTGGCCAGACCGTGCAGACGGCCAATGGACTGGCCCAGCAGGTCGCGACCAACACCGCCGAGATCACCGAGCTCGACGGCGTGGTCACGGCACAAGCCACGGCGTTCCAGGCCCTGCGCGCGGCCTGGCGTGATGACGATGGCCAGGGTGACCTGGACGGAGCGCTCAAGGAATGGGGCAGTACAGCGGCCATCGCGAGCGAGGATCGGGTCCGCTCTTCGGAAAACCTCGCAACGGCGCAAACACTGAAGCAGGTGACGGCAGAGGTCGGTGAGAACTCTGCGGCAGTCACTGATCTGCGCCAGGTAGTGGTGACCGATAAGGCCGCAACAGCGGAAGCGATCACCCAGGTCAATGTGAAGGTCGGCGAAAACACTGCCGCCATTCAGGAGACCTCAACGGCCTACGCAGACACCAGTGGAAAGCTGAGCACCATGTGGTCGGTGAAGATGCAGATCACGGCGAACGGACAGTACGTCGCTGCCGGGATCGGCCTTGGCATCGAAAACACTGGTGCCGGCTTGCAAAGCCAGTTTTTGGTCGCCGCTGACCGTTTCGCGATCGTCAACACCATTGCCGGCGGCGCCATCTCGGTTCCGTTTGCAGTGCAGGGTGGTCAGGTGTTTATGAACTCCGCGTTCATCGCTGACGGCACGATTACAAACGCCAAGATTGGCAGCTACATCAGCTCGACCAATTACATCGCCGGCCAGCAGGGCTGGATTCTCAATAAAGACGGAACGCTTGAGATCAACGGCATCGTGCCCGGCCAAGGTCGGCTGGTGATCAACTCGCTGAATGTCTCGGTTTACGACGCCAATAACGTATTGCGCGTCCGGCTCGGCTATCTGGGGTAATCAATGGCTTTATTCGGGCTTCGCGTCTTTGACGAGAATGGATTTCTCGCCATGGACACCAACAGCTTCACCTATCAGGTGCTGTGGCAGGGCGTGATCGACTTCAGTGGATCCGTGCCCAGCTACACGCTGAACATTCCCGGCTTCAACCCGGCGAACTGCGTGTTCATGATCATCCCGACGAGACTGCAGGACGTGCAGGCGTCTGAAACGGACGGGCTAGGGAACAGCAAGTCGTACCCGTATGTATCGACATTCGCAGGCCAGGTGGTTGTTCTCCCCAAAAACCCTTCATCCCCGGGCGGGACGACTCAGTCGAGGATTGTCGCCAAGGGATACGCGATCAGGTACTCGACGTGACATATGGATTTCAAAGCATCAATGACAATTCATTTGTGCAGATCGACTCTGAAGCGCCAAGGCTTTGCCTGCTCACCAAAGGGACATATTCAGGTGTCGCTACCGCAACTGGCACGTTTGCACGGGCGATAACCAGCCAAGATCCACCTCTGGTTTTCATTCGCCCGACCCAGACCGGCGCGATTCAGGTGCCGATATCGGTGTGGTTCACCGGTGGCCCGGGTAACTGGACCGGCTTTTCAATGAACGCCTCAAGGGTCAATGAAACCTTGAGTGGTCAGTACTTCGTCGTGGCGTGGGCATCGATGGGGACGGCTACTTACGGAATGCGTCTTTGGGGCCCAGATGGTGCACTGGTTTACGACAGCGGAGCGCCGGCAGTTGTTGTGACATACGCCGCCGGCAACTGGACTTACCTCGGAACCGAGCAGCTAAGCGTCGGACGCCGGTACTTTTGGGGTATCAACAAAAGCCTCGGAGTAGGGGAGTACGTATCGCTCAACCCGTTCACGATGAATTGTCACAACGACGGCACTGGTGGCGGCTGCGCTCTTGGGGTCGATTACGCAAACGGGCGAATAATGATGTACAGCCTTGCCTTTACAGCCTGGACCGATCAGGGCCACAGGCCATTTCTCTGCGCCAAATTGCTGGCCTGATCCTCACTCTTTTCTGGAGATACACGATGCCCTGGTACAAGGCCGGGACGGTTTCTGTCGTCCAAAATTCCAACGCTGTGATTGGCACGGGTACAGCCTTTCTCTCCAATGGCAGGGTAGGTGACGCTTTTCGTGGGCCGGATGGTGGCTGGTACGAAGTGACCAACATCGCCGCCGATGGAGCTATGTCGATTGCGCCTCCCTATCAAGGTGTAACCAACGCATCAGGGGCCTATGCACTGGCGCCCATGCAGGGTTACATCAAAGACTCGGCAGATGCATTGCGAGCGCTGGTCAACCAGTTCGGCGGAGTGCTTTCAGTGCTGGGGGAGGTGCCCACGCAGGCTGGCGTCCGAACCTCCCTCAACCTCGCCAGCACAGACGGTCTGCCGGAAGGGGCGACCAACAAGTACATGAGTAGTGCGGGAGTGCGGGCGATCCCGCTCACTGGCCTGGATCTGACGCAGTCAACTGCAGTTGTGGCCACTGATACGATCCTTGCGGCGTTCGGCAAGCTGCAGGCCAGCAAGGCGGACGTGGTCGACGTGAAAAAGGTGGTGGTCTCGATTTCCTCCAGCCGGGCACTGCTGCCAGAAGAACTGGGGCTGGTATTGGCCAGTGCTTCGGTGGCAGCAACCACAATTACACTGCCGGCAGCCACATCCGCACTTGGCGTGCGCGATGTGGTTCTGCGACGAGTCGACAACTCGGGAAACAGGCTCGCCATCCAGGCGAACGGCACGGACAAGATCAAGTTTCACACGCACCTGAACTCTGCTGGCTATGCGTTCTTCGTTCTGATGGGGGTCGGTGACTTCTGGCACCTTCGCAGCGATGGCGCGGGCAGCTGGTGGCCGATCGCACGCGCAGACACCACTCCACTTGGCCGTCCGTCATTTGAAACGACAATGACATTCCCACCAGGTGGTTATGGCGGCTTGGCTGGTCCGGTGCTTCAGCGGTCTGAATGGCCATGGCTTTGGGACCACGCGCAGGCGTCCGGGATGCTGACCACTGAGGCGGCCCGAGTCGGCCGCGAGGGCGGATGGACCAGCGGTGATGGATCAGCCACTTTTCGCGGGCCTGAAGGCCGAGGGGAGTTTATTCGCATCCTGGATGAAACCCGTGGGGTGGACACCAGCCGCGTCGCGGGATCCTCTCAGGGGGACGCCATTCGCAACATCACCGGCAGTGTTTCGGCACTCTACCGCCCGGCCGCCGCCGGATCCTCTGGCGCCATGGGTATCGCGCAATACGGCTCCACGCCTCCCAAGGCTGGATCGTTAGGTGCTGACCCCGGCGACAGCGCATCGGTCAACTTCGACGCCTCCCGCCAGGTGCCAACGGCGACAGAAAACCGTCCGCGCAACATCGCGTGGCCCGGCCGAATCAAAATGATCTGAGGTGTTCATGAGCTACATCTATCTGATTGACCCAAGCGGGGCTATCGACGGTCCGGTCGAACTACCGATAATTCCAGGCATCGGCATTCAACCGCCAAGCAATGCCGTTGCACTGGACTTCGTGCTTGATCCGCCGGCGGCCGGCAAGGTCTGGGCATGGGTCGATGCTGAGGTACGGCAGATCGCAGACAGCCGGGGCGTGGTGTACAGCGTTGAAACCGGCGCCGAGCAGAATTACACCGTCCTTGGCGATCTCCCGCCTACCCTTACCGCGCTCCCATGGCCTGGCCGCCACTTTGTCTGGACAGGTACCGAATGGCGTCAGGACGAAGAGGCGGTCGCAGCAGAGGCCTTGGCCATTGAGCGCGACTGGCGAAGCGCTCGTATTGCGGAAAGCGATTTTCTGGCTATGCCGGATTACCCAATAACCGCTGAACAGCGTGTCGAACTGTACGGCTATCGTCAGGCGCTGCGGGACTGGCCGGCCTCAGCACAACCGCCCATCCAGCAGCGACCAGAACCGCCCGCGTGGTTTGCCGAAAAAATCAAGTGAAGCCCCGATTATTCGGGGTTTTTTTATGCATGGAGAAACGTGATGACTGCAACCGAAAAAGACCGCGACGTGCTTGCACGCACTCTGTGGGGTGAGGCGCGCGGGGAAGGTACCGCCGGCCAGATTGCTGTTGCGTGGACGATCAAAAACCGCGTGTTCGACGGAAAGACCAATTCGTGGTGGGGGGAAGGCTACGCCGGCGTGTGCCAGGCCAAGTACCAGTTCAGTTGCTGGAACAAGACCGACCCGAACTCCCCGTACCTGTCCGGCGCGAAGCAGATCCCGTTCCGCGAGCTGGCGCAATGCCGAATCGCCGCTGACCAGGTGATCGATGGCAAGGTGCCTGATCCCACTGGAGGCGCGACGCATTACTATGCGACCAGCATCAGGGCGCCGGCCTGGGCGGCGAGGGCAAAGCAGACGCTCAAGTTGGGCGGGCACGTCTTCTTTAAGGATGTACCGTAATGGTCGTCCCGTGGAAGTTGATCGGCGTGCTGGCGCTGGTTCTCGCCGGCTTTGGTAGCGCTTGGCAGTTCCAGGACTGGCGCTACGGGAAGCAGTTGGCCCAGCAGGCCCAGCAGCACGCCGAAACCCTCAATCAACTGACCCAGGCTGCGGCAACCGCGCAACAGGCTGAGCAGGACAAGCGGCTGGCGCTCGAGCAGCGGCTGGCGGCCAGTGAGCAAACCCACTTCAGGAAAATGACAGATGCCCAACGTGACCAAGATCGCCTGCGCGATCGCCTTGCCACTGCTGATCTGCGGCTGTCAGTCCTCATCGACGCGGATTCAGCCGGTGGCTGTTCAGTGTCTGCCGCCTCCGGCCCCGGCAGCGTGGATCATGCAGCCGTACGCGCCCGACTTGACCCAGCGCATGCTCAACGAATTGTCGCCATCACCGACGAAGGTGACCGGGGACTGATCGCGCTGCAGGCTTGTCAGGCGTATGTCCGGGAATTGAATAAATAGGGATTGGTGTTCGTTCGGCAGGACGCCGGGTGACAAGGACTCTCTGGTCGAAAGCCTGTAGGGACTTTTGCGGGGATTCGTGAAATACGGCTAGTCACGGTTAGGCATCGATTGCAGTGGGCGCCGTTCCAAAGGACTGTTCCGTATAGCTTTTTAGCACTCCTGCAAGCATGGGGTGCTAGGGGTCGAGTGTTCGAATCACTCCGTCCCGACCATTATTCCTGAGTAAAATCAGACACTTAAGCCGATTATTTAGATCGGCTTTTTTGTGCCTGCGCAAAACCCGCGCAAAACTTGCGCAAAACTACCCGGTGATTTCGCTGATATTCAGGTCTGGAATGGCTTCCGACCAGACGATTTCGGCGTGGTCTTTCTGGTAGTTCTTCGTCATTGTCTCGCTGGCGTGTCCGGCGATCTTCTGACCGTCCTTTCCGGCTTTCTGGTACAGGTGCAGCGACAGCGCCCGCACTTCATGAAAGCCTGGCATTTCCTCTTCCTTCCATCCTTTGTAACAACCCGCCGCTTCCCGGGCCTCTTTGAAGGCTCGCGTCAAATATCGTTCTTCAACCTGAGTCCAGTGATCCTTCGTCTGCGCCTGCTTCTGCTTTTTGCGGTCAGGCCGGCGATGGATCAGGTAAGGCGAGACGATGTCATCCCGGCACCGGCTGATCACTGCCTGGAGTTCCTCGGTCACTTTGAACCGAATCCATGCTGCGTCGCTGGCTTTGGCCGTCTTCTGCTGCACCACATACAAAAATCCTTCCCGAACACCATCGAACCTCATATTCAAGATGTCCGTCCGGCGCTGCGCAGTGATCAGTGCGAGGTCAATCGCGTTCTGCAGCCAGAACGGCGATTTCTCCCGGATGGCCTTCAGGCCTTCGATGGTGTGTCGCTTGCGTTGCTTCTCCTCGATTCGGTTGATGGTGCTGGCCGCTGGGTTGTCCGGGCACAGGCCTTTGGCTGCTGCGTGGTTGAATATGTCGATCAGCAGGGCGCGGCACTGGTTGGCAGTGCGCGGCGTGAGGGCGTCCAGCATTTCCGCGATCATGCGTATCGTGATCTGGTCCACGGCCTTGCCTTCGAAGTGTTTCCGAAAACGCCGAAAGTGGACTGCATACAGCCCCAAGGTCCCTTTTGCCAGTTCGCGCGGCGGGAGCACGTCGCGCTCGTATGTGTCCAGGAAACCGGCGAATGATTCGGATGACCGAGCGTGATCGTGATGGCTTGAGCCTCGTCAAACAGCTTGACCTTCTGGTCTCGGTCGTCCGCCGCCCGCGCCGCCAGTTCTTTTTCCCGAATCTTCAGGCAGCGCTTGCAGGTGACGTACCGCCAGTCATTGGTGAGCTGGTCGTCGGTCATGTCGCCGTCGGTGCCGCAGTAAACGTCTTCGGGCGGATCCTGGTCGGCCTCGGTGCCGCCGTCCCACGGGTAAAGGTGAATCGCTCGCTTGCTCATCCGATCACCGCCTTTATGGTCAGTACCAATGGAAGCCAGAAGAAGAGGGTGCAGCCGGCTATGCACTTGGTGATCATGGCGTCACTCCACCCCGTTCAGGTAGCAAGGCTCCGTGGCTTCAGCCAGCCACTGCCGGAGAGAACCCGCTGGAGTACCGGGTGCGTCTTCGTCCTGCCACTGCTGGTCGAGCTCCGAATCGCCCGTCAGAACCACGTCGTAGTCGTCGGAGTGCTCGCGCAGCCAATCGCCGTTGTATTCAGCCAAAACTGCCAGGGCCTGTTCCGGGTTCTGTGCGGCAACCCAGTCTTGATCACCGACTTGGTAGCAAAGCAGCGGCCCATCCTCAGGCTCGAAGGTGTAGCTTTTGGAATTCATGGCGTTGTCGATGGCCTTGTCCAGTTCGGTGCCGAACAGAACGTCCTCATGGCTGGCCAGACCAACGACAATCCATTGTTCTTCCGGGAGCGTTACGGGCGCGCTGGCTTTTGGCTCGCGCAGAAAGCGGTACCGATCAGCAAGCGGGCGATCTTCGTCATGACTTCGCTTGAGCCCCTCGACGTTTGCGAGCAGAGTCGACAAGGAGTGATTGCTGCTCAGGCCGAACACGTTGTACATCCGGGCCAAATCTGGGTGAACTTGAGACATGAGTCGTCCTTGCCGCTATAGCGGCTGACTTTGAAGGGGGAGGGAGTTACGGGTAGTTGGTGCTGATGCGCTGGGCTATTTCTTCGAGCTCACCGGCAATTTCAAACATTTGGTTGTTGTCGCGTCGGGACACAACTGGGGATCGCTGAACGTTGCGGCCGCTCAGTATCTTCGCGGCCAGAAGGATCAGCCAGGCTTCGAACTTGCGGCGGACGAAGCGCTTCATGCCTGCGGTTCCGGGTGGCTCGCGTTCCAGCGCTCGAAGGCTTCTTGCGTGGTGGTGGCTTCGATCTTCTCGTCGCACTGGTTGCACGCCGCCACACCGCCGGCCGCACCGACATCGCGGTGACCTTGGTTGCACGGGTTCATGTGCCAGTCGTCATCCTGTTCCTGTTCAGCCACCTCAACCACCAGGTGCTTGCCGCAGGAATGGCAGAAGTTCATGCCGTTCTCTTCCGGACCGTCATCGTGAAATGACCACGTAGAGCCGCAGCCGGTGTTCCAGATTCCGCTTTCGCCGTCTTGGCTCCATTCACAATCGCCGCCGGCGAAATCATCAATCCGCTGATCCGCTGCGTTCAGGCGCTGCTGCAGGGCGTCACGCTCGTCTCGGTACCGCTGACCTTCCGCATGTTTGCCTTGGGCTGAATTGGCATTGATTTCCACGTAGCCCTTCAGGTGCTCCAGTTCGTCCTGCAACTCGCTGATCCGTTCCTGCGCCTGGTCTACGACCTTCTGCGCTTCGTGCACGTCGATCCAGTTACCCATGGCTTGGTCTTCGAACTTCTGCACCGACTTGCCGGATGGCGAAAGCAGGAAGGCGTAGCGCGGCAGGGCGTTCAGCTTGTCCCAAAACTCAAACCCTTCACGCGTTTGTATGTTGCGCATCATGCAATCTCCATCGTTACCAGCCCATGGGCATTCACTACCGGCATGCCCAGCTCTCGGGCGATGTGCACTTCGAGGCGTGCGCCCCTTGATGCATCCCATCCCGGCATAACAGCGACCATCCCGCAAAGACCAAGACGCGTGAGGTCGTACGCCATGTAGTCACCCCATTCGGCGCCTTCGACTACACCATGCTCGGCAGGATTCTCAACGCGGTAGCCACGGGCGCGCAGCTTGGCGGCCATATCGTTGAAGGCGGGAAAGTTGAAGTCCTCGATGCCGGTCGTAGGCCCGGTTAGGTACAGGCGGTTGGTGCGGTCTGATTGAAGGGTGACGCCCTGGACAACAACGGTACTGATTCGCGCAACTGCCCGGTCAATCGGGCCTTGAATGAAAGCCGGCATTGGCTCGTTCGCTGGTGGTGTCAGATCGGTTACTGCCGAGATCATCCCGATCAGTGATTCCGTGACAACGGTGCGGATGTTTTCTGTGGGCATGGGGCGTCCTATGCCGGGGCATGCCCGGGCGGTGGAGGGGTGAGGGAAAAGATCGCAGGCTTAGAAAATTCCCTATAAAGCCGGCTTTTCGAAGAGTCGTGACGGAATGATCTGGCTATCAAACAAGCCAGAGTTCCACCGAATGAAGCGACTCATCGCTGAAGTGATGTACCAAGTACTCGTCGAACTGCTCAGCCAGATGCTGATGCGCCTAGCTGATTGGTTGTCGGCGTTGCCGTGGCTTTGACTACGCCGCGGCTGCCTGCTGCTCGACAGCGCGCCACGGATCGTTGGCCCGAGCCAGTGCAGCCATCGGCGGCGGGCTGACGCTGTTGCCGCACATGTGCACCTGCTGGGTCTTAGTGAAAGGCTTGTTGGTCACCGTGGTCATCGGATCTTCGATGCTTTTGGCGGCCGTGGTATTGAACCCACCATTCATCTGAGCCATGAATACGGTTGAAATGCCC
>NZ_JBIUWN010000050.1:0-47861 GCF_044743485.1 Pseudomonas sp. NPDC087614
TCTTCGCCGTGGCCACCGGCATCGAAGAACCCAACAACTACGCTGTGGACTTCATCATTGCCTGTGCCTACATCCGCGCCTAACTGCCGTATGCCCTGAGCTCCGGCGGCGAAGATGTTCGGGTCGAAGATGATGTCTTCCGGCGGGAAGCCGACTTCGTTGACCAGAATGTCGTAGGAGCGCTTGCAGATTTCTTTCTTGCGCGCTTCGGTGTCGGCCTGGCCGGCTTCGTCGAACGCCATCACCACCACGGCGGCGCCGTAGCGCTTGCACAGCCTGGCGTGATGGATGAACTGCTCGACGCCTTCTTTCATGCTGATCGAGTTGACGATGCCCTTGCCCTGAATGCATTTCAGGCCGGCTTCGATCACTTCCCATTTCGAGGAGTCGATCATGATCGGTACGCGGGAGATGTCCGGCTCGCCGGCAATCAGATTGAGGAAGGTCACCATGGCCTTCTTCGAATCGAGCATCCCTTCGTCCATGTTGATGTCGATCACCTGCGCGCCGGCCTCGACCTGCTGCAGGGCAACTTCCAGGGCTTCGGTGTAGTTGTCTTCGCGGATCAGACGGGCGAACTTGGCCGAACCTGTGATGTTGGTCCGCTCGCCGACGTTGACGAACAACGAGCTGCGATCGATGGTGAACGGCTCCAGGCCCGAGAGGCGGCAGGCCTTGGGAATATCCGGGATTTGTCGCGGCGCGTAACCGGCCACGGCGTTGGCAATGGCTTCGATGTGGCCCGGAGTGGTGCCGCAGCAGCCGCCGACAATATTGAGGAAGCCGCTTTGGGCGAATTCTTCAATGACTTTGGCGGTTTGCGACGGCAGTTCGTCGTACTCACCGAATTCGTTCGGCAGGCCGGCGTTCGGGTGCGCGGAAACGTGGGTGCTGGCCTTGTTCGACAGTTCTTCCAGATACGGACGCAATTCGCTGGCGCCAAGGGCGCAGTTCAGGCCCACCGAAATCGGCTTGGCGTGGGCCACGGAGTTCCAGAACGCTTCGGTGGTCTGGCCCGACAAGGTCCGCCCGGAGGCGTCGGTGATGGTCCCGGAAATCATGATAGGCAGTTCGAGGTGCAACTCTTCGAACACTCCTTGCACGGCGAAGATCGCCGCTTTGGCGTTGAGGGTGTCGAAGATGGTTTCGATCAGGATCAGGTCGGCGCCGCCCTCGATCAGGCCTTTGGTGGCCTCGGTGTAGTTCTCCACCAGCTCATCAAAGGTGACGTTGCGGTAGCCAGGGTTGTTGACGTCAGGCGACAGCGAACAGGTGCGGCTGGTGGGGCCGAGCACGCCAGCGACGAAGCGCGGCTTGTCCGGGTTCTCCAGGGTCTTGGCGTCGGCGACTTTGCGCGCCAGGCGCGCGCCCTCTACGTTTAGTTCGTACGCCAGCTCTTCCATGCCGTAGTCGGCCATGGAGATGCGGGTGGCGTTGAAGGTGTTGGTTTCCAGAATGTCGGCGCCGGCATCCAGATAAGCCTTTTCGATGCCGCCGATGACGTCCGGACGGGTGATCACCAAGAGGTCGTTGTTGCCCTTGACGTCACTCGGCCAGTCCGCGAAGCGTTTGCCGCGATAATCCTGCTCTTCGAGCTTGTAGCTCTGGATCATCGTGCCCATACCGCCGTCGAGTATCAGGATGCGCTCTTTGAGGGCGTGCTTGAGAGCTTGAAGGCGGACGCTGCGATCGGACATTTGGACTACTCGGAAAGACCATTACGAAGGAGCGGGATCATAACAAACCTGTGCGCTTTTAGAGCATGTGGCGGTTTTGCATGAATATCGCTCATGTTGGTACGGCCGTCATACTGTAGAATCTCGGCGTTTTTCTTCAGGATCGGGATCAGGGACATGTCGTACCGCGTCATCAGCATCGTTTTGCTGTTCTTGAGCTGGGGCGCTGCGGCGCAAGATCCCGCGCTTTCTTATACCCGTGATATCCAGCCGATTTTCACCGAGAAGTGCGTGGCCTGCCATGCGTGCTACGACTCCGCTTGTCAGCTCAACCTGGGCAGCGGCGAAGGCGCCGGGCGTGGCGCGAGCAAAATGCCGGTCTACGACGGCGAGCGCACTCAGGCGGCGCCAACTACCCGGTTGTTCTACGACGCTTTTGGCAAGCGCGCCTGGCAGCAAAAGGGTTTCTATTCGGTACTTGATGCACAGGGCAGTCAGGCGGCTTTGATGGCCCGCATGTTGGAGCTGGGGCACAAAACCCCGTTGACGCCGAACGCCAGACTGCCAGAAGAAATCGCCCTGGGCCTGAACCGCGAAAACATGTGCACCATGCCTGCCGAGTTCGAGGCGTACGCCGGTGCCCATCCGAAAGAAGGCATGCCGCTGGCGGTCACCGGTCTGACTGATCAGCAATACCAAACGCTGCAACGCTGGCTGGCGTCCGGCGCACCCATTGACGAACAGGGTCTGGCGCCCAGCAGCAAAGAAGCGATGCAGATTGTCCAGTGGGAAAATCTGCTCAACACGCCCGGAGCCCGGGAGAGTCTGGTCGGGCGCTGGCTGTACGAACACTGGTTCCTGGCGCACATCTATTTCAAGGACGGTGAGCCAGGGCACTACTTTCAGTGGGTGCGTTCGCGCACGCCAACCGGACAACCCATCGACCTGATTGCCACTCGTCGCCCGAATGACGATCCGGGGACTCAGGTGTATTACCGCTTGTGGCCGGTCCAAGGCGTGATCGTTCACAAAACGCACATTACCTACCCGCTGAGCGCGGCAAAAATGGCGCGGGTCAAAAGCCTGTTCTACAGCGGCAACTGGCAGGTCAACGCCTTGCCGGGTTACGGGCCGCAGAGCCGGGCCAATCCGTTCGCCACGTTCGAGGCCATTCCGGCGCAGGCGCGCTATCAGTTCATGCTCGATAACGCCGAGTATTTCGTCCGCACCTTTATCCGTGGCCCGGTGTGCCGAGGGCAGATTGCGACCGACGTTATACGCGACAACTTCTGGGCGCTGTTCCAGGCTCCGGAACATGACTTGTACATCACCGATCCCAACTATCGTGGTCAGGCCACACCGTTGCTGGCCATGCCCGGGCAAAACGACGATGTCGGCAGCGTCCTGAGCCTCTGGCGCGACTACCGCAACAAACGTAACGAATACGAAGCCCTGCGCCGTGACAGTTACGCCGACCAGCCGGCGCCGAGCTGGTCGACGCTGTGGGCGGGCAACGACAATGCGTTGCTGAGCATCTTCCGCCACTTCGACAGCGCCTCGGTCACCAAAGGCCTGATCGGCGAGGTGCCGCAGACGATGTGGTTGTTCGACTATCCGTTGCTGGAGCGCACCTATTACCAGTTGGCGGTCAACTTCGATGTGTTCGGCAACGTTTCGCATCAGGCGCAAACCCGCCTGTATTTCGATCTGATCCGTAACGGCGCCGAGCAAAACTTCCTGCGCCTGATGCCCGCCGACTCCCGTGAGGATTACCTCGACGATTGGTATCAGAGCAGTGGCCAGTTCAAGATGTGGCTGGATTACGAGTCCATCGACGACGACAAGCCGACCGCGCTGAAACTCAACAAGAAAGACCCGAAACACGATTTCGCCATGCAGTTGCTGGCGCGTTATGGCGACCTCGACGCCCGACCTGACCCGATCAACCGTTGCGAGGGCGCCTATTGCTCACGCCCGAATATCGATCCGGCGCTGCAAAACGCCGAACAGGCGCTCAGTCGCCTGACATCGCGCCCCGCCGCCGGGTTGAAGGTGATCGACCAGTTGCCGGAAGCGACGATGTTGCGTATTGAAACTGCCAGTGGCAAACGCGAGGTCTATAGCCTGTTGCGCAATCGCGCGCACAGCAACGTGGCGTTCTTGCTCGGTGAGTCGCTGCGTTATCAGCCGGGCCTCGACACGATCACTCTTTACCCGGGCGTGCTCAGCAGTTATCCGAACTTCATCTTCAATATTCCCGCCGAGCAAGTGCCTGAGTTTGTCGATGCAATGGAAAACGCCAAAGACGCCAACCGCTTCGAAAAAATCGTCGAACGCTGGGGTATTCGCCGCAGTCATCCGCAGTTCTGGTTCTATTTTCACGACTTGAGCCAGTACCTCCACGAAACCGATCCGGTTGAAGAGGGGGTGCTGGACATGAATCGATACGAGAATCTCTGATCGGCCTTTGAGAAGGGCCTGCTGTCACAACCTTCAGCGGCGGCGCAATGCCTGTCGGATGTTTGTCGTCTGTGTTTTGGTAATCGGCGTCGGCTCCTGGTTGAGTTACCCATGGTTGGGAAAACGTGGCTACCGTTGGCTCAAGGCACGGACAGAAGGTCAGTCTGTCGAGAATCTTTCCCGACAAAAATACTAGGACTTTGTCCGGCGCAACGATTGGCGTAAACTGCGCCCAAGCCTGCGAGGAGTTTCCATGACCGCTATTACCATTACTGACGCCGCCCACGATTACCTGGCCGATCTGCTCTCCAAGCAGAACACCCCGGGAATCGGCATCCGCGTCTTCATCACCCAGCCTGGCACCCAGTACGCCGAAACGTGCATTGCCTACTGCAAGCCGGGCGAAGAAAAGCCGGAAGACACGGCGCTGGGGCTCAAAAGCTTCACCGCTTATATCGATTCGTTCAGCGAAGCGTTCCTGGACGACGCGGTCGTCGACTACGCCACCGACCGCATGGGTGGTCAACTGACCATCAAGGCGCCAAACGCCAAAGTGCCGATGGTCAACGCCGACAGCCCGGTCAACGAACGTATCAATTACTACCTGCAAACCGAGATCAACCCGGGGCTGGCCAGCCACGGCGGTCAGGTCAGCCTGATCGATGTAGTCGAAGACGGCATCGCCGTGCTGCAGTTCGGTGGTGGTTGTCAGGGTTGCGGTCAAGCGGACGTCACCCTGAAGGAAGGCATTGAGCGCACCTTGCTCGAGCGCATTCCAGAGCTCAAAGGCGTTCGTGACGTGACCGACCATACGCAGAAAGAAAACGCCTATTACTAAGGTGTTCGCTGCGAGCATGAGAAACGGCGCCCCGTGAGCGCCGTTTTTTATGCGTGATGTTCAAGAATGTCTTCAGGGGCGATACAAGTGCGCATGCCCGGCGCGATACAGCGAGGACTCACTGAATACCTCACTGCCCAGCACCCGCCCAACCAGAATCAACGCCGTGCGCCGAAACCCTTTGGCGGCGACCTTCTGGGCAATATCCCCCAGCGTTCCCACCACCCAGTCCTGATCCGGCCATGTCGCCCGGTGAATTACCGCGATCGGGCAGTCTTCGCCGTAATGCGGCAACAGTTCAGCAAGGATTTTCTCCAGATGATTGACCCCCAGATGGATCGCCATGGTCGCGCCATGTTGCGCCAGGCTTCCAAGTTCTTCGCCTGCGGGCATGGCAGTCTTGTCGGCATAACGGGTCAGTATGACGCTTTGCGACACGTCAGGCAGGGTCAGTTCTGCGCCTAACAACGCGGCGCATGCTGCGGTGGCCGTCACGCCGGGGATGATCTCGAAGGGAATATCCAGCTCGCGCAAATAACGAATCTGCTCGCCAATGGCGCCATACAGGCTCGGATCTCCCGAATGCACGCGTGCGACATCCTGGCCCTTGGCGTGCGCGGTTTTGATCAGCTCGATGATCTGCTCCAGATGCAATTCAGCGCTGTTGACCAGCGTCTGCGCCTGATGACCTTCCAGCACCGCTGCCGGTACCAACGAACCTGCATAGATGATCACCGGGCAATTGCGGATCAGCCGTTGGCCTTTGACGGTGATCAGTTCCGGGTCGCCGGGGCCGGCACCGATGAAGTAGACGGTCATGTAGGAATCCTGTGAAAAGCGCGGCGGGGCAATGCTTCAGATGAAGATTGCTCATGATCAAAGACGAGGATTATCGGGATTTTACGCAGCGCCAGCCAATGCCAATGTTGCCTGAGCGTATTTCTGCCGGGATATCAGCAGTTTTGCCGGTGCCTGAATCAACTGTTCAGCCAGCGCCAAAGCCGCGCTCTCTGCCACTCCATAGCAACCGGTGCGTTCGTAGGCGATCTGTGAATGGTGACTGAGCCGTTGCTGGTAATTGGCCAATTCTTCGCGGCTGAAGTAGCGCAATGGCAAGGCCAATTGTGCAGCAAGTTCCTGCAGCCCGGGTTCATCGCGTTTCAAATCGATACTGGCCAAGGCTTTGACCGCTCCAAGCTCGATGCGATGCGCTTGCAAGGCCTGATCGAGTAACGCGCGCAGCGTGCTGGCAGGGCAGCCGCGCTGGCAGCCCAGGCCGACCACTAAGGTCGGCGCTGCACTGTCTCGGGTCATGCGTGGTATTGGCCATCGCTTTTGCGGCGGAACAACCACGCACTGATCAGGCCAAGGGCCAGCCAGAACGCCACGTTGGTCAGATGCGAAGCGATTTTGAACTGAGCTTCCAATGCTTCAGGGGCCAGCATCGAATGCACTTGTGGTTGTGGCGCGCCGATCACATGTGGCACCGCAAGGATCGCCACACCGAGGATCTTCATCAGCCAGTGACGGCTGAACGCTATCAGGGCGAGGCCGACCGCAGTAGAGGCGGCAGTGCCGATCCACCACGTCTGCCGTGAGGCCAGATCTGCGGCAGCGGTGCCCGGCAGCTCAGGCGGTAGGCCAAGGGTGGGGGCGAGTACGAACGTTGCGTAACCGGCCAGTCCCCAAAGCAGACCTTGCGAGGTTTTGGTCGGCGCACGCAGGGTGTAGAGCCCCGCGAGCATCAGGGCGAATCCCACGGCGACCACCAGATTGCCGCCGGTGGTCGAGACCACGCGCTGCCAGCCATCTTCCGGCTCCCAGGCTTCGCTATCGTGGGTGTGCGCAACAGAGCCGGCGGCGTGTTCGTGGACTTGTGCCACCGGTTCGGATTTCTCGAAGGTTTCTGCCTGCAGAATCAGCGGCGAAACCCAGAAGCTTTGCAGCAGAGTGA
Source organism: Pseudomonas sp. NPDC087614 (assembly GCF_044743485.1). NCBI lineage: Bacteria > Pseudomonadati > Pseudomonadota > Gammaproteobacteria > Pseudomonadales > Pseudomonadaceae > Pseudomonas > Pseudomonas sp. NPDC087614. The sequence continues at coordinate 6,929 of NZ_JBIUWN010000050.1, forward strand.
GAAGCAGGGCGGCCAGCAGACCGCTGAAACCTGCCGTTTGTGCAATTCGCTTGATCATGTCGGCAGGCCTCAGTGGCACGGGAACGCGGCGCTGTGGCGGGTATCGTGGGCGGCGTTGTGCACGGCTTCGATGTGCGAGAAGCCAGCGAAGTAGACGAGGCCCGCACCCACAATCGACGCGAAAACAGCGGCGGTCAGGCGTTGGCTCAGGGTGGTGGTGCTGGAGATTTTGTCCGTGTTGCTGCCGGTGCTGCTGATGATCGACATGGCGCTTCCCTCTGGAATGTCAGCGGGGCAGTCGAGCGCATGAAGCCCCGGCGTGCGAGTACGCAGGGGTCCGAACAGCGCCCGCCCACCGCGGGTTTGTTATGTTCAGCGACACAAAAGGTATGCGTGCTGTGTGTTGCGGGCCGGTCTCCGGGCTCACGAGGGGTTGGCGCTGGGCCCGACCTGCAAGCATCTCCTTCCCATGCCGTATCGGCACAGTGGATCTGATGCTTCGCTCGCTTACCGTTGCGGGGGCAGCACCGGACTGACATGGGCTTGAGTAAAGCACATGATTCACCGGTTTCCCGTTTCACCCTGTGAAGGGCACCCGTAACAAGTTGTGTAGGAGAGCATGGGTGGGGGATTTGAGTCAATTGGATGGGTTGGATATGCCCTCAAACCCAATCCCAATCCAAACATTGACCCATCAGCAAGCCATGCGTAGCCTTGTGCTTTCGAGGTTCTTCGGCACTGGCCGAAGCTAAGAAGGGAACGCGGTCAATGCCGCGGCTGCCCCCGCAACTGTGAACGGTGAAGTTCACTGCCACGCCACTGCCAGCCCTTGCACAAGGCGCCAGCGGGAAGGCGCAGTGAATGCCAGGCCCAGCGCCTGAACGCCGTCAGCCAGGAGACCTGCCTCGTCACAGTTTCTCACTACAACCGGGCGGGGTGATCCGGTGGCGAACGCTTCCGGCGCGCACGCGCGTTGCCGGTTCTCGTCCCGTATGCCCGCCACCTTGCCAAAGGGCATATCGATGAAAACACTGGCCAAACTCCCCGTCACCATCGTCACCGGCTTCCTCGGTTCGGGCAAAACCACGTTGTTGCGACACATGCTCGACAACGCACAGGGCCGTCGCATCGCGGTGATCGTCAATGAATTCGGTGAGTTGGGCATCGACGGTGAAATCCTCAAACAGTGCACCATCGGCTGCACCGAAGAAGAAGCCACCGGCCGCGTTTATGAACTGGCCAACGGTTGCCTGTGCTGCACGGTGCAGGAAGAGTTTTTCCCGGTGATGCGCGAACTGGTGGCCCGCCGCGGCGACCTCGACCACATTCTCATCGAAACTTCGGGCCTGGCCCTGCCAAAACCGCTGGTACAAGCCTTTCAGTGGCCGGAAATCCGCAGCGCCTGCACCGTTGATGCGGTGATCACCGTGGTCGACAGCCCGGCCGTGGCCGCTGGCACTTTTGCTGCGTTCCCGGATCAGGTCGATGCCCAGCGCAAACTCGATCCGAACCTGGATCACGAGTCGCCCTTGCACGAACTGTTCGCCGACCAACTGGCCAGCGCCGATCTGGTGATCCTCAACAAGGCCGACCAGACCAGCCCTGAAGATCTGGCCCGGGTGCGCCTCGAAGTCGCCGAAGAGCTGCCGCCAGCGGTGAAGATCATCGAGGCCAGCAACGGTCGCGTGCCGTTGGACGTGCTGATCGGTCTGGGGGCAGGCTCTGAAGAGCACATCGACAGCCGCCACAGCCATCACGATCATCACCACGACGGTGATGACGACCACGATGACCACGATCACGACGCCTTCGATTCGATCTCCATCGAACTGCCGCAAGCCGACGAAAGCCTGCTGCTCGATGCGCTGACGCAACTGGTGGTCCAGCACGGTATCCTGCGCGTCAAGGGTTTCGCGGCGATACCGAACAAACCGATGCGTTTGCTGATTCAAGGCGTGGGCACGCGTTTCGACAAGCATTTCGACCGGCAGTGGGGCGCCGATGAAGCGCGCGTCACCCGTCTGGTACTGATCGGTCAGGAACTCGACGCCACTCAACTCGAAGCGCAACTTCGCGCCGCACTCAGCGTTTAAGCCATGCACCTGCTCAGGACCCAGCCCGGCGGTTTCGTGTCGGATGACAACATTGCCGACCTTGGGCAAACCCCCGCCGAACTGGTGATCCTGTGCAGCGGCGACTCCAGCCTGGCGTTGCTCGCCGAAGCGGCGCAGCAATTGCCCGAGGATTATCCGAGCCTGCGCCTGGCCAACCCGATGCAGGTGCAGAATCACGCCTCGGTCGATCTGTATGTCGATGAAGTGTTGCGCCATGCCAAGGTGATTCTGATCTCGCTGCACGGTGGCATTGCCTATTGGCGCTACGGTGTCGAGCGTCTGGTCGAGCTGGCCGAGCGTGGTGTGCAGGTGATTATGGTGCCGGGCTGCGATCGCCCCGACCCGGAACTCAGTGAGCTGAGCACCGTCGGCGCGGTCGACCGCGACCGGCTCTGGCAGTTCTTGCGACAGGGCGGCATGGGCAATGCGCTGGATTTCTTTCATTGTCTGGCCAACCGCTGGCTCGCACGCGATTACGCCTGGGCCGAGCCGCAACCCCTGCCGCGCACAGCGATTTACCATCCGCATAAAAACGCCGCCGCACTGAGTGACTGGCAACAAGCTGATTGGCTGGCCGATCAACCGGTTGCGGCGGTGCTGTTTTACCGCTCGCATTTGCAAGCGGCGAACACCGCGTTCATCGATGTTTTCTGTCAGCGCTTGCAGGCAGCTGGACTCAATCCGCTGCCTATAGCGGTGGCCAGTCTGAAAGAACCCGGCTGCCTGTCGATGGTCGAGGATTGGCTGGATGAAGTTGAGGCAGGGGTGATTCTCAACACCACCGGTTTCGCTCAGTCGAGCCCGGAAGCGCCGCATCTGCGGCCGTTTCGCCGCAACATCCCGGTGATCCAGGCGATCTGTGCCCAGGACAACGAACCAGGCTGGCGCGACAGCGAGCAAGGCCTCGGGCCACGGGACCTGGCAATGCACATTGCGTTGCCGGAACTCGACGGACGCATCATCAGCCGCCCGATCAGTTTCAAGGATCTGGCCTGGCGCAGCGAGCGTAGCCAATCCGATGTGGTCTGCTACCGGGCGCAACCCGAGCGCATGGATTTTGTCGCCGAACTGGCGCGCCGCTGGATTGATCTCGCGCGGGTGCCGAATGCCGAGAAACGCATTGCGCTGATCCTCGCCAACTACCCGACCCGCGACGGGCGTATCGGTAACGGCGTTGGCCTCGACACGCCGGCAGCCGCGCTGAATATTCTTCGAGCGTTGCAGGCTGAGGGTTATCCGATAACCGCCGAGCTGCCGGACAGCGGCACTGAGTTGATCCAGCAGTTGCTCGGTGGAGTCAGCAATGACCTCGACACGATTGACCAGCGTCCATGCCTGCAAAGTCTGGCGATGGACGATTACATGACAATGTTCAACGCGCTGCCCGAAGCCAATCGTGCCGCGGTGGTTGAGCGTTGGGGGGCGCCGCAAAAAGACCCGATGTGTCGTGACGGGCGAATGATGATCGCCGGCCTGCGCTTTGGCTTGACCTTCATCGGCATCCAGCCGGCGCGGGGGTATCAGGTTGATCCGAGTGCGGTGTACCACGACCCGGATCTGGTGCCGCCACACGGTTATCTGGCCTTCTATTTCTGGCTGCGCAACACGTACAGCGCCCACGGCGTGATTCACGTCGGCAAGCACGGCAACCTCGAATGGTTGCCGGGCAAAGGCGTCGGGCTCTCGGAGAATTGCTGGCCGGACGCGTTGCTCGGGCCACTGCCGAATATCTATCCGTTTATCGTCAATGACCCGGGCGAGGGCGCTCAAGCCAAACGGCGTACACAAGCGGTGATCATCGATCATCTGATGCCACCGCTGACCCGCGCCGAAACCTATGGCCCGCTGCGTAATCTGGAGCTGTTGGCGGACGAATATTACGAGGCGCAACTGCTCGATCCGCGTCGTGCCCGTGAGTTGCAGCGCGACATTCTGCAATTGGTGCGCGACACGCAAATCGATCGCGAACTGCAACTGGACACGGCGCTGGACAGTGATGCCGACGCGGCAATCTGGCTGCCGCGTCTGGACACTTATTTGTGCGATCTGAAGGAATCGCAGATCCGCGATGGCCTGCACATCTTCGGCGAGTCGCCAACCGGGCGTTTGCGCATCGATACGTTGTTGGCGCTGCTGCGCATTCCACGCGGTGACGGCAAAGGTGCGCAGTCGAGCCTGCTGCGGGCGTTGGCCAAGGCATTTGAACTGGGTTTTGATCCGTTGGACTGTGCATTGGCCGATCCGTGGGTTGGCCCGCGTCCAGAGCAACTGCAACAGGTCAGCAATGACGTCTGGCGCACCGCCGGCGATACCCGCGAACGCCTCGAACTGTTGGCCACAGAACTGATCTCCCAAACACTGCAAATCGCCTGTGGGAGCGGGCTTGCTCGCGAAGGCGTCGTGTCGGCCAACACTGCTTGCACTGACACACCGCTTTGGCGAGCAAGCTCGCTCCCAAAGGGACCGGGTGGGTCTGACGTGAATGCGATTATCCAGGCGCTGCACGAAGTGGTCGCCCCGCGCCTGGACGCCTGCGGCCCGGCGGAAATGCGCGGCCTGCTCGATGCCTTGAGCGGGCGCTTCGTCCCCGCCGGCCCGAGCGGCGCGCCAAGTCGAGGCCGGCTCGACGTGCTGCCGACCGGGCGCAACTTCTACTCGGTCGATGTGCGCAACCTGCCGACCACCACCGCGTGGCGCATCGGGTTCCAGTCCGCGACACTGGTTCTCGAACGACATTTGCAGGATCACGGTGACCACCTGCGTCAGCTCGGCCTGTCGGTGTGGGGCACCGCGACCATGCGTACCGGTGGCGACGACATCGCCCAGGCCATGGCGCTGATGGGGGTGCGGCCGGTGTGGGCCACGGGCAGTCAGCGGGTCGATGATTTCGAGATCCTGCCGCTGAGTCTGCTGGATCGCCCTCGGGTTGACGTGACGCTGCGGGTGTCCGGGTTTTTCCGCGACGCGTTTGCGAACCTGATCCGCTTGTTCGACGCGGCGGTGCAAGCGGTGGCCGCGCTGGATGAACCGGACGATCTCAATCCTTTGGCGGCCAAAGTGCGCGCCGAACGCGAAGCCCTGTTGCAATCGGGCCTCGATGAAGACGCTGCACGGCGCCAGGCCGGTTGGCGAATTTTCGGGGCCAAGCCCGGCGCTTACGGCGCAGGCGTGCAGGGCGCCATCGACGGTCGTCTGTGGCAGACCCGCGAGGATCTGGCCGAGGTTTATGTGAACTGGGGGGCTTATGCCTACGGTGGCTCCGACGAAGGCACCGCAGCTCGCGAACAATTCGTTCAGCGTTTGAGTCAGGTGCAAGCGGTATTGCAGAACCAGGACAACCGCGAGCACGACTTGCTCGATTCCAACGATTATTACCAGTTCCAGGGCGGCATGCTCGCTGCCGTGGAAAGCCTGCGCGGCGAAGCAGCGGCGAGTTATCACGGCGATCATAGTCAGCCGGATCTGCCGAAGATCCGCACCTTGAAGGAGGAGCTCAACCGGGTGATCCGCTCGCGGGCAGCGAACCCGAAATGGATCGACGGGGTCAAACGCCACGGCTATAAAGGCGCGTTTGAAATGGCGGCGACCGTGGATAACCTGTTTGCCTTCGACGCGACGACGCAATTGATCGACGATCATCAATACGCATTGCTGGCCGATGCTTATCTGCTTGATCCGGCCACCCGGGATTTTGTTCGCGAGCATAATCCCCACGCACTGCGCGACATGACCGAGCGCATGCTCGAAGCGCAACAGCGGGGGATGTGGCAGGCGCCGGGCGCCTATAAAGAGGCTCTCGAAAATCTGCTGCTGGACATAGAAGAAGACACCTGATGCAGCTCATTTCAAATGTGGAAGCATTTCACCGACCATGACCGAGTACTGATAATGACCGACACCCCGCATTTCCCACTCTCCGCCGTGGTCGGCGCCGATGATTTGAAACTCGCCCTGAGCCTCACCGCCATCGACCCGAAAATCGGTGGTGTGCTGATCGAAGGCCCACGCGGCATGGCCAAGTCCACCCTGGCCCGTGGCCTTGCGGATCTGCTCGCCAGCGGCCAGTTCATCACGCTTCCGCTGGGCGCCACCGAAGAACGTCTGGTCGGTACTCTCGATCTCGACGCGGCCCTGAGCGATGGCCGGGCTCAGTTTTCCCCCGGGGTGCTGGCCAAGGCTGACGGCGGCGTGCTGTACGTCGATGAAGTGAACCTTTTGCCCGATCATTTGGTGGATCTGCTGCTCGACGTCGCGGCCAGCGGCACCAACCTGATCGAGCGCGACGGCATCTCCCATCGGCATTCGGCGAAGTTCGTCCTGATTGGCACCATGAACCCGGAGGAGGGTGAGTTGCGCCCGCAACTGCTCGACCGCTTCGGCTTGAACGTTGCCCTTAGCGGCCACACCGCACCGACCGAGCGCGGTCAGATCATCCGTCGGCGACTGGATTTCGACAGCGACCCACACGCGTTCTGCGCTCTGTGGGAAACCGCGCAGCAAGCCCTTCGCGAGCGCTGTGAAACCGCCCGCAGCACCTTGGCCGGCATTCCTCTGGATGATGCGGCACTGGCGCAAATCACCGAGCGCTGCTTTGTCGCTGGCGTCGATGGTCTGCGTGCCGACCTCGTGTGGTTGCGCGCGGCCCGGGCCCATGCCGCATGGCGCGGCGCCACGGCCATCGCCGAGGAGGACATCGATGCGGTGGCGGAATTTGCCTTGCGCCACCGTCGTCGTGAACATGCCCCGTCGAGTTCTCAGCAACAAGCCGCGCAATCGCCGTCAAACGCGCAGGCCAACCCGGACGAAGGGCAGGGCCAGTGGGGCGACATGCCGGCACCAGCGCTCGCCACCGGCAGCCGTCGCGAAGTGCCGAACTGGCCAAAAAAGATGTAGGCATTCGCCCCCGATCCGACGCGGGGGCGAATGCCAGACCCCGCGCCGGACAACTCGACAACGGACGCCAGGGTAAATGTCATGCGGCTCGCAGTGGCTCGGTCAACTGGCCGGGCACGTTGCTCAATGGTCGTCCGCAAAAACGTGAAGATCTGCTGTTTCAACTGCGCACCCGTTCACCCCAGGAATTGTGGCTGGTGATCGTCGATGCCTCGGCCTCGACCCGCCGTCATAACGCACTGAGCGATGCCAAGGGCCTGCTCGCGCAACTGTTCGACGACGCCTATCGCCAGCGTGCGCGGCTGGCGTTGCTGACCGCCAGTGGTGCGGTGCCCAAATGGCAGGTACAAGGGTTGAAGGCCTCAAGCGGTTTGCGTGTCTGGCTGGATGGGTTGGGCGCGGGGGGCGGGACGCCGTTGCTCGCGGCGTTGACGCAGGCGCAGCAGTGGCTGACAGTGCGGCGCAAGCGCTTTCCTGTCGAGCAACAGCGTTTGCTGGTGGTGACGGATGGGCGTTTGAAGGCGTGGTCGGGGTTGTCGGCGCTCGGGTGCCCGGGGCTGTTGATTGATATCGAGCGCGGACCGATCCGTTTGGGCCGGGCGAAGGATCTGGCAGGGACGCTGGGGGCGGAGTATCGGCATATCGATGACCTCTGAAACCTGCAGCGGCTGACAAGGCCATGTCGCGGGCAATCCCGCTCCCACAGGTTTTGTGACCGCCGCGGGACCGGTGGGAGCCGGGCTTGCCCGCGATGGTATCCACTCGGCTTCAGATCTGCCGACATAATTCGAACCACTGCTCTATGCTCCAACCCAGCCCAATCACAAGGAGTGAGCGATGCGAATTCTGGTCACCAACCCTGAGGACGATTTTCGTGTCAAGGCTTACGCCGGCACCAACGGCGTGCTGCTGGCAATGGACCTCGCCGAGCCACGTCGCCAAGGCCTGCTCGGGTTTGCCATCGAAAAGCAGCAGGGCGACAAGCCTTGGCTGTTTCTCTTCAACAGCCTGACCTTCCCCGGCAAAGCCCACACGTTTGCGCAGTTTCACGCCACCCCCAGCGATAAGGCGCCGCTGCAAAAATTTCGCTGGGCCGATTACGCGGTCAATCCGGGGATGACGATTCACTATCGCGTTCACCTGGCTTATGGCACGCCGGATGCGCCGCAACTGGGCGAGTCGCTGGAGTTGACCATTACTTCAGACGACGGTCATCCGGCCAACCAGCGTGTGATTTTCAACCGCGCGGTGGCCGCCAGTCAGGCCTTCCAGCGCAAGTTTCCCGATCTCGATGCGCAACTTAGCGCTAACAAGAACATGCCCATCGAAGCCTGGCCCGATGCGGCACGGCAATGGCTGGAAAACGGCTTGCTCGGGCGCTTGCTGGGGTTTATCGCGCGCGCCACCGATGGTGAGTGGGCGCTGGACATCGCGATTTATGAATACCAACTGCAAGCCATCGTCGATGCCGTGAACGCTGCGTTCGAACGGGGCGTGCGGGTGCGAGTGCTGTATCACGCCCGCCCCGATGACGACGACACCACTCTCAACGAGGCGAGTCTTGCGAAGCTGCCGGCGACGAGTAAACGTGGGCGGGTCACCCACAATATCTTTCACAACAAATTCATCGTCCTCAGCCGTGTCGATGCCGCGGGTCAACGCCAGCCGCAGGCAGTGCTGTGCGGCAGCACCAATTTCACCGCCAACGGTGTTTATCGTCAGGCCAATGTTGTGCATGTGCTCGATGAGGTGGCGGTCAGCACCCGCTATCTGCAAACCTTCGAGGAAGTCTGGGCGACACCGGCAGATGTCGGCGCGACCCGTGCGTGGATCACCGAACACAACCCGATGGACGCCACGCAGCCGCTGTTCACCGGTTTCTCGCCGCGCACGGGCGGTGCGGATTTGAGCGAGTTCGTCGAGATCATCGAGTCGGCGAAGAAGGACGTGTTGTTCGTCACCGCCTTCGCGTTGCCTGACGCGATCCTCAATGCCTTGCTTGGCCAACCCCATGACGACATCCTGCGCTTCGGCCTGCAAAACACGACCAGCCGCATCACCGGGTTCCATGCCGATCGTAGCGCCGAATTCGCCGCCACGGCGTTACTCAACACCGGTCTGGAGGGTTGGCTACGCGAAAACATGAAAGGCCAGAAGGGCAATCTGTTGGTGCACACCAAAGTGGTGTTGACTGACTTCACCACTGACACGCCGACCCTCATCAGCGGCAGCCATAACCTCAGCGCCTCGGCCAGCAACGGCAATGACGAAAACTACCTGGTCATTCGCGGCGATACCGATCTGGCGGATCGTTATGGGTTGGAGTTGCTGCGGTTCTACGAGCATTACCGGTTTCGTTATTTCGCGAAGAAACTGGCATTGAAGCAGGTGCGGCCGTTGGCGGTGGATGACAGTTGGGCTAACGATTATTACGTCCAAGGGGATTTGCGTGAGTTGTCGCGCCTGCGATTTGCCGGGCGCTAAGTCGTTGTTATTGAGGCCGTTCGAAACGACGTATTTTTCAAGAAATACAGATTTTGAAATGATTTCAGGCTGTAAGAAAAGTGACTCCAGGCTGTACGCTCCAAATCCTTTTTTCATGCAGGATTTACATGAACACCCTCTCGGAACCTCCCAGTTACAGCTTCCCCTCGCGCCACGGCGCGGTCTTGACGCACTCGCAGTATCCAGTCTTCCGACTCCCGACTATCGTTGATAACGCAGCCATTGAGCTTTCGCGTTGCGCCTTGCCGTGTCCGGCAGCCTGAATTCACTGAAGAGAGACAGAGACGTTTTATGGAATGGTTAGCGGATCCCACGGCCTGGTTAGGCTTGTTGACTTTGATCGTGCTGGAACTGGTGCTGGGTATCGACAACCTGGTGTTCATCGCAATCCTTGCGGACAAACTGCCGCCGCATCAGCGTGATCGTGCACGCATTATTGGTCTGTCGTTGGCGTTGATCATGCGCCTGGGCTTGCTGGCGAGTATTTCCTGGCTGGTCACGCTCACGCAGCCGTTGTTCGAGGTGTTTGACAAGAGCTTCTCCGGCCGTGACTTGATCATGCTGTTCGGTGGCGTGTTCCTGTTGTTCAAAGCCACGATGGAGTTGCACGAGCGTCTTGAAGGCCATGTCGGCGAACGTTCGACGAATACTGCTTATGCGTTGTTCTGGCCGATCGTTGCGCAGATCGTCGTGCTCGACGCGGTGTTCTCTCTGGACGCGGTGATTACCGCGGTGGGCATGGTCGATGAGCTGGCGGTAATGATGATCGCGGTGATCATTTCCATCGGCCTGATGATTGTTGCGAGCAAGCCGCTGACACGCTTCGTCAACGCACACCCGACGGTGATCATGCTGTGTCTGGGCTTTCTGATGATGATCGGTTTTGCCTTGACCGCTGAAGGTCTGGGCTTCCACATCCCGAAAGGCTACCTCTACGCCGCCATTGGTTTCTCGATCCTGATCGAGGTGTTCAACCAGATCGCACGGGCTCGCCGCAAGCGTTCGATGCAGGGGCTGCGTCCGATGCGTGAGCGCACCGCGCATGCGGTATTGCGTTTGCTGGGTGGACGTAAATTGGCGGTGGAGGAGGTCGGCGAGGAAATCTCTGACCTGCTGGACGATGGCGACGCACCAGGCGCCGAGCTGTTCGACCGACGTGAACGGGTGATGATCAGCGGCGTGCTGCAATTGGCCGAACGGCCGATCCGTGGCCTGATGACCGTGCGCGCCGACGTTGACACCATTGATTTGGCCGACGATGCCGATACGATTCGCACGAAGTTGATGCACTCGTCCTACTCGCGCCTGCCGCTGATCCGCGACGGCGTGGTGGATGAGCCGCTGGGCTTCGTGCACAAGAAGGAACTGCTCAAGGAGTACCTGGCCGGCACTGAGCCGAACCTGGAACACCTGGCGCGCAAGACCATCAACCTGCTCGACAGCTATTCGATCCTCAATGCGCTGGAACAGATGCGCGCCGCGTCGACCCACATTGCCTTTGTGGTCAACGAATTCGGCGATTTTGTGGGGGTGTTGACCATGACCGACATTCTCGAGTCGATTGCCGGCGAGCTGCCTGATGCCAGCGAAGTCGAAGGGCCAGATGTGGTGGAAGAGCAGGGTGGCTTCATCGTCAGTGGTGCATTGAACCTGGCGCGCGTGCGCCAGCGCACCGGTTTCGGTGCCGAACCGACCGAGGATTATCAGACGGTTGCCGGTTTGGTGATGAGCTTGCTGGATCGGCTGCCGATGATTGGTGATCGCCTGGAATATGAAGGCTGGCAGATGACCGTCAAGGCTGTTGAGGAACGGCGAGTGACGCGGGTGTTGCTGGTGCGCGAGTCGGCGTAATAGCAACGTATTACGCTGACTTTACCGGCCTCTTCGCGAGCAAACCCGCTCCCACAGGTTGCTGCGGCGCAGGGGGTGGGTTATTTGCGATCCAGCCACACGGTCTGCGCATTGCAGAACTCGCGCACGCCGAAGTGCGACAGCTCGCGACCGAAACCACTCTTCTTCACGCCGCCGAAGGTCACGCGTGGATCACTGGCGGAGTAACCGTTGATGAACACGCCGCCGGTGTCCAGTTCGCTGGTCAGTTGCTGGGCCAGTTGCACGTTGGCGGTGTAGATCGTAGCGGTCAGGCCGAACTCGCTGTCGTTCGCCAAAGCGACGGCGTGGGCACAATCGCGGGCGGTGATGATCGAGGCGACCGGGCCGAACAGTTCCTGTTTGAACGAGGTCATGCGGTCGGTGACATCCGCCAGCACGGTGGGCTGGTAATAGTTGCCCACACCCTCAGACTTGCCGCCGCCCAGCAGCAACGTCGCGCCTTCTTCGAGAGTGTCGCGTACTTGTTGATCCAGTTCGTCGCGCAGATCGAAACGCGCCATCGGGCCGATGTACGTGTCAGCCGCCAACGGATCGCCCACCTTCAACGTGCGTGTGGCTTCGACGAATTTGCGGGTGAATTCTTCAACGACGCCTTCTTCGATGATCAGCCGTTTGGCGGCGGCGCAGACCTGGCCGGAGTTCTGGTAGCGACCGATGACGGCGGCTTGTACGGCTTCGTCCAGATCCGCATCGTTGAGCACGATGAATGGGTCGGAGCCGCCCAGTTCCAGTACGCATTTTTTCAACGCGGCCCCGGCCTGAGCACCGATGGCCATGCCGGCGCGGACGCTGCCGGTCAGGGTGACGGCGGCAATGCGTGGGTCGGCGATGGCGGTGGAAACGCCTTCGGGGGTGACGTTGATCACTTCAAACACGCCGTCGGCAAATCCGGCACGGGTGAAAGCGTCGCGCAACAGATAGGCGCTGCCCATCACGTTCGGCGCATGTTTGAGCACATAAGTGTTGCCGGCGATCAGCGCCGGTACCGCGCCGCGCAGCACTTGCCAGATCGGGAAGTTCCATGGCATCACCGCCAGGATCGGGCCGAGCGGGCGATATACGATACGCGCTTTGCCGCCTTCTACCTGGGTCGGTTCAGCGTCGAGCATGGCCGGGCCGTGTTCGGCGTACCACTCGCAGAGCTTGGCGCATTTTTCAATTTCACCGCGGGCCTGGGCGATAGGCTTGCCCATTTCCAGGGTGATCATGGTCGCCATGGCTTCGGCGCCTTCACGCAGCGCAGCGGCCAGGGCGGTCAGGGCGCGAGAGCGATCTTGCAGTGGCTTGCGTTTCCACTTGCCGAAGCCGTAAGCGGCGCGGGTCAGTGCGGCGTCGAGTGCTTCTGCGGACTCAAAGGCGTAATGGCCGATCTGCTCGCCGGTGGCGGGGTTGATCGAGATAGCGTGGGTCTGGCTGGAAATCTGGCTCATGGCGTTGTCCTGCGTGTTCAGTGGATGGGCCTAGAGTAGGGTGGTGTTTGTTTTCTGGAAACTGAATAATAAAGATCGTTTCTTTCACGATTGGAGAATGACTGTGGATCTGGTGCAGCTGGAAATCTTCAAAGCCGTTGCCGAACACGGCAGCATCAGCGCCGCCGCTGCGCAGATTCATCGCGTGCCGTCGAACCTGACCACGCGGATCAAGCAGCTTGAGCAGGATCTGGGCGTTGATCTGTTTATCCGTGAGAAGAGCCGCTTGCGCCTGTCACCGGCCGGGTGGAGTTTTCTCGAATATGCGCGGCGCATTCTTGATTTGGTTCAAGAGGCACGGGCCACCGTCGCCGGTGAGGAACCGCAGGGCGCTTTCCCCTTGGGCTCACTGGAAAGCACCGCCGCCGTACGGATCCCCGAACTGCTCGCGGCCTACAACCAGCTTCATCCGAAAGTCGACCTGGACCTGTCCACCGGCCCGTCCGGGACGATGATTGAAGGCGTGCTGTCCGGTCGACTCGCCGCCGCTTTTGTCGACGGCCCTGTGCTGCATCCCGCGCTGGAAGGTGTGCCCGCGTTCGAGGAAGAAATGGTCATCATTGCGCCGCTCAATCACCCCCCGGTCGAACGCGCAGCGGATGTGAATGGCGAGAACATCTATGCCTTCCGATCCAACTGTTCCTATCGCCATCACTTCGAAAAATGGTTCAGCACCGACGCTGCCGTGCCCGGCAAGATCTTCGAGATGGAGTCCTATCACGGCATGCTCGCGTGCGTCAGCGCCGGCGCCGGCCTGGCCCTGATGCCGCGCAAAATGCTGCAAAGCATGCCCGGTAGCGCGACGGTCAGTGTCTGGCCGCTGGCCTCGGATTTTCGCTACCTGACCACTTGGCTGGTGTGGCGACGGGGCACCGTGTCGCGCAGTTTGAGTATGTTTGTACGCTTGTTGGAGGAGCGCGGTGTGGTACGTGCGGGGGAGTGATTGACCCCTTTTCGTCACGGCGTACCGTTTCGACCACGCAGTCAATAGCCGGGGTGTTGGCTCAAACAGTGGTGCCACGCCTAATCGTCGGCCAGCCGAAAACAGAGGGCGGCGGGGGCTGGCGTGGGTTGTTCAGAACGACAGCCGAGGCCCCAGGTAGGCGTTGGCGCTTTCGATGTCGTCGTCGCCCAATGCGCCGACGTCAGCCGCCAGACGCAGCTTGGCCAGCAGGTAGCGCAACTTGGCTTCGAACAGGTCGCGACGAGCGGTGAAAATCTGTTCCTGGGCGTTGAGAATGTCGATGTTGGTGCTGCTGCCTGCCAGGAAGCCTTTCTTTGACGACAGCAGCGAGCGCTCGCTGGAGCTGACGGCTTTTTCCAATGCATGAATGCGCGCTTCACCGCTTTGCACACCGCGAAATTCCCGAGTTGTGCCGGAGATGATTTCTTCGCGTGTTGCATTCAAATCCTCTTGCGCCTGGTCTCGCGTGGCGACGCTTTGCCGGGCCCGGGCAGTGACGTATCCGCCGCTGTACAGCGGAATGTTGAGCTCTACTCCGGCCGAGGTGTAGCGGTTGCGCTGATTCTGGGTGGACAGGGTTTCGCTGTCGGCGGCGGTGTAGCCCAGCACCAGATCGAGGGTTGGCCAGTGACCGGCCTTGGCTTTGGCCACTTCTTCATCGGCGGTGTTGACGTTCAAGCGCCGGGCGCGGATCGACGGGTTGTCGGTGCCGGCGCGGATGATCCACGCCTGCAGGTTGTCCGGCTGCAGCGGCGGGGTGGGGAAGGTCTCCTGCAATGTGGCGATCTGGTCGGGTGCTTCACCGACGTACTCTTGCAACTGGCGCCTGGCGACGACCAGGCTGTCCTCGGCCTCGATCAGTTCGGCCTGAGCGAGATCACGTCTGGCCACCGCGTCATCGACATCGGTCACGGTGCCGTCCCCCAACTGCCGTCGGCGCTGAGTCGAGGCCACTTGCTCATTCAGTGCGCTGAGTTTGGCATTGGCCAGTTTGGCGGTTTCATGGGCCAGCAGCACGTCGAAGTAACGCCCGGCCAGGCGCACCGCCGAATCCTGTGCCTTGCTGTCGAACACCGCGTTGCCATAGTCGGCCTGATACTGGCCCTGGCGGTACTCGGCCATTTTCTGTTTGTTGAACAGTGGCTGGCGCAGTTGCAGGGTGGCACCGCGCGAGGCGTAGTTCAGATCGTTGGTGTGGCTGTTGCCGTAAAAGTCCGGCTGTTTTTGCGTGCCGTTGATGTGGTTGTCGAACGCGGTGATGCCGATTTTCGGCAGCAGGCCGGATTTGCCGATGGCGCGGTTTTCCTGGGCGGCATCCCTTTCGTGACCGGCAGACAGGAAGGTCGGGCCCTGAAACTGCATCAGATTCCACGACTCGCGCAGGTCCAGTGCCGTTGCCGATTGCGCCAGTCCTAGCAGCGCAGCAACCCCGATCACCCGCCCGATGCCGTCCACTTCATTGCTCCTTGAATGCGCTATTGACGCGGTCGAGCAATGGCTTGAGCAGGTAACTCAGCATATTGCGCTCGCCGGTCTTGATGGTCACCGAGGCGGGCATGCCCGCACGAATGTGATTGCTGCCCAGCATGGCCATCCCGGCCTCCGTCACTTCGATCTGCGCCAGGTAATAGGGTTGTTTGTTGTCTTCGCTCATCAAGCGGTCGGCAGAAATGGTCAGCACCTTCCCCGGGATGTTGGGCGTCTGCACATGGTTGAACGCGGGAAACGAAATCATCACCGGCAGCCCCGGGTTCATGCGGTCGATGGCTTGCACCGGAATCATCGCGTCGATTTGCAGCGGCTCATGGGCGGGGACGATTTCCATGATCTTGAAGCCTGACGCAATCACCCCGCCGACCGTCGACACGTTCAGGCCCTGAACCACGCCGTCGATGGGCGAGCGAATGACCGTGTGTTGCACTTGATAATCCAAGGCTTGCAAGCGATCGGTGAGGGCGCTGTTCTCCTTCTGCACATCGGCCAGCAGCGACTGCACTTCTTTGCGGTAGTCGTACTCGCGCTGAATGATGCGCAACTTGATGTCGGCGGCCTGGCCTCGAGCGCGGGCGATGTTGTTCAGGTTATCGGCCTGTGAGGCGTTCAGGTCGGAACCGGTGCGCTCCAGTTCCAGCATGCGATTGCGCGGTACATAGCCTTCGGCGGCGAGTTGGCGCACGCCCACCAGTTCCTGATTGAGGAAACCGATCTGTGATGAGCGGGCGTTGTAGACGCGTTGCAATCCTTTGACCTGGGCGTCGGCGGAATTGAGTGACTCACGCAGGATGTCCATTTCACCGGCCAGACTGGCACGGCGTGTGACGAACAGGTGGCGTTGCAGGCGAATTGCGTCGGCCAGATGATCGTTGTCGGCGTAGCGTTTGAGCATCAGCGGGTCGAACACCACATCCGGCAAACCGTCGCGCTCAGCTTGCAGGCGGTTTTCCATGGTCTTGGTGGCGATGAACTGTGCGTTGACCACGCCTTGTTCCGAAAGCGCCTGCGTGGCGTCCAGCCGCACCAGTTCCTGGTCCTTGCTGACGTTGTCGCCTTCGCGCACCAGAATCGCGTCGATGGTGCCGCCGGTCTGATGCTGGATGGCCTTGCGGTTGCTGGTGACCTTGACCGTGGCGGTGGCGACAATCCCGGCATCCAGCGGCGCCAGCCACGACCAGAGTAAAAAACTGCCAAAGCCGACGATCACCAACAGCACGCCCCAGCGCGCCGGGCGCCGGTCGTCGACGTCAATCTCGGCCCTTGCACGCACCAGTTCCTGGCCATGCGGGTCAACGCTCAAGGCACCCATTTATTCTCTCCCGCGCACGGCTGACAGGGTTGGCGCACCGACGGTCGGCAGCACGCTGGTTTGCCGTAGTGCGGCGAACACTTCTTCGCGGGGGCCGAACAATTGGGTGCTGCCTTCACGCAACATCAGGACTTTGTCGACGGTGCCGAGAATGCTTGGCCGGTGGCTGATCAACACCGTGGTACAGCGCCGCTGTTTCAGATCTTCCAGTACCTCGATCAGGGCTTTTTCCCCGGCGTCATCGAGGTTGGCGTTTGGCTCGTCGAGCACGATCAGCGAGGGCTCGCCATACAGTGCGCGGGCCAGGCCGATGCGCTGGCGCTGGCCCCCGGACAACGGGTTGCCGTCGACGTCCAGCGTGGTGTCATAACCGTGAGCAAAGCGCAGGATCATGTCGTGGACGCCAGCGCGCCGGGCCGCGACGATTACCGCCTCACTGTCGACGTCGCCGAAGCGCGCGATGTTGTCGGCGATGCTGCCTTCGAACAGTTCCACATCCTGGGGCAGGTAGCCGATCCACGGGCCGAGTTCCTGCTTGTTCCACAGGTACACGTCGGCGCCGTCGAGACGCACTTTGCCGCTGAGCGCCGGCCAGATGCCCACCAACAAACGGGCCAGTGTCGATTTGCCCGACGCGGAAGGGCCGATGATGCCGAGTGACTCACCGGGCGACAGGTTGAAATTGGGCCCGCGAATGATCGCTTGAGTCATGCCCGGTGCGCCGGCATGCAAGTGCTCGACCGAGATCATGCCCAGCGGTCTTTGCAGCTTCATCGCATCGGCGCGTGCTGGAAATTCCTGCAGCAGGTTCTTGAGCCGCGACCAGGCACGACGGCTGGTCAGCAGTTGCTTCCAGGCGCCGATCAGTTGCTCCACTGGCGCCAGCGCCCGGCCGCTGAGTATCGAACAGGCGATCATCATGCCCGGCGTAATCGAGCCTTCGATGGCCAGCAGCGCGCCGGTGCCGAGGATCAGCGACTGCAAGGTGATCCGCACGAAACGCCCAATGCCACTGATGTAGGCCGCCCGATCGGAGGCCAGGGTCTGCATTTCCAGAATCCGCAGATGGCTGCCGAACCAGCGACCGGTGATCGCCGGCAACATGCCCATCGCCTCAATGACTTCAGCGTTGCGCAGGTTGTTGTTGGCGAATGTGCCTGAGACCTGCGCCGCCATGTTGGCCTCGGCCAACGGCTTCTTTGTGGCGATTTCGGTGAGCCAGGTCAGCGCTACCAGAATCAGCGAGCCGCACAGGGTGACGATGCCCAGCAAGGGGTGAATCAGGTAGGCGACGAACAGGTAGATCGGTGTCCATGGAGCGTCGAAAAAGGCGAACAGGCCGTTGCCGGTCAGAAACTGGCGAACCTGTGCCAGGTCCTGCAGTGCCTGAGCGGGATTGCCCCCGGCGCGCTGCAAGTTACGCTCGAACGCGGCGGTAAATACCCGGCGGTTGAGTGCCATGTCGAGGCGGTTGCCGACCCGGATCATCACGCGGGTGCGCACCACTTCGAGCATCGCCAACAGGGTGTAGAGGCCGATCATCAGAATCGTCAGCATCAGCAGTGTGGTGACGTTGCTGCTGACCAGTGCCCGGTCATACACCTGCAGCATGTAAATGGCGGGCGAGAGCATCAGCACGTTGATCACGCCGCTGAACCCGGCCAACGAAAAAAAGGTGCGGCGCAGCCGGAAAAAAACGTCGGCAAACTCGGATCGCGGGTGGTTTTTCTTGTCCATCGGGAAAGTTCCAATGCCGTGGCGTCATGTACCTCAGCGTAGGAGAGCGACTGTTGGTCGGATTGCCTTCAGGTCCGGTTTTTCATTGACGGTATATTTTTGACTGTTTGGAGTGCATTACAAAACAACGAGTTGCTCGCGTATTTTTCAGTCGCTTGTAATGAAGATTGCTTGTTGACGGTTGAAAACCGTTCGACTTAAGTCTGATTTTCTCGCAGGCGACGCTCTTCGCCTGCGTCCACAGCCCGGCGTCCGTGCGGGTTAGCTGCTATTAATCAATGGGTGTCCGGCTGCTTGGTCCTTTCAGGAGCGCGTCATGAATCCTTTCATCCGCATCGGCATTGCCGATGATCATCCCCTGCTGCGTGAGGGCGTCGCCAATACCCTGCGAAAGCGGACAGATCTGCAAGTCGTGGAGCAGGGCGGCAGCGCCGAGCAGGCGCGCGATATCGCTCAGCGGATGAGGCCAGACGTGATGTTGATGGACGTCAACATGCCAGGCGACGTGTTTGCGGCGGTGAGATTCATTTCCACGCAACTGCCGGAAGTGAAAGTGCTGATGCTGACGGTTTCCGAATCGGAAGATGACGCCTATTCGGCGTTGGAGGCGGGTGCGCGCGGTTATGTGTTGAAGGGCGTCAGCGGACCGGATCTGGTGCTGGCGATCCGTTCGATTGCCAGGGGCGAAACCTTTATCACCCCAGAATTTGCCAACAAGCTGCTGAGCAATTTCAAGAAGCATGAAGTTGAAGTGCGCAAGATCGACCTCACCCATCGAGAAGAGCAGATTATCCGTGAAGTCTCCAAAGGCCTGACCAATAAAGAGGTGGCGTCAAAGCTGTTCATCAGTGAGAAAACCGTCAAGTACTACATGACCTGCGTGATGCAGAAGTTGCACGCGCGCAATCGCGTGGAAGCGGTCACGGCGCTCAGGCGCCACTGGGAGCGCGAGGCTGTCGGCCGGTTGCACATGGGCTCGGCGCCAGCGCACCTGGATGCCCGCGGAGGCTCCTGATTACAGTTTGAGTTGTGCGCTGACCGATGTCCCTTTGTCCGGCGCGGACTTGATGCTGAACACGCCACCCAGCGATTCGACGCGATACCGCAAACCGGCCAGTCCCAGCCGGTTTCTTTCGTGGGCATCGACGACCAGCGCGTCAGCGGCCATGCCTGGCCCGGCGTCTTTGACGGTGATCAGCAGTGTTTCGTGTTGATGGCTGGCGGTGATCGTCTGACCTTTGCCCTGTGCGTGACGGTAGGCGTTGTTCAGGGTTTCCTGGACAAACCGGTAGACGCACAGCTTTACCGGAAGCGGCGCCGAGTCGGGCAGTGCTGCGATTTTCAACTGCACCTTGCTGCCGGTGCGCTGTTCATGCCGCTGGGCCACCAGTTTCAGCTCTTGCTTGAGGGTCAAATCGTTGATTTCCGGAAGGGCTAGACCCCGGGAGAGGTCGCGCACCTCACGCAAGGCGTCGGTGGCGGCGCCGCGTATGGTTTCCAGCGATTCCAGATCAAGCGTGGTGCAGTGTTCGGCCAGGTCATCCAAGCGGATCAGAATCAGCGTCAGCAACTGCGCCGGGCCGTCGTGCAGATCGGCGCCAATGCGGCGCAGGGTCAATTCGTTGATGCGGGAGAACTCTTGGGTCGCCGTGTTGATTTTGCGATGCAGTGCCGCATTGCTGACGCGCAGGCGGGTTTGCTCCAGCAGGCGCATGCGCAGCGCCACCTGTTGGCGCTGGATGATCTGGTCGCCGCGCCGGACGATGAAAAACAACAGCGTCAGCATGGCCAGGGTCGCAGTGCCGACGACCAGCCACACTTGTTGACGTATGCGGTTGATTTCCTGCTCCAGGCTTTCGGCTTTTTCGTAGAACTCGCCCACCGCGATGATTTTTCGCGTGTTGAACTCGCGCAGCGGTGCATAGATTTCGTAAAGCGGTACGTTGAGCTTGCGTTCGAATTCGTTCTCTTCCTGAGACAGATCCTCAAGGTCGGTGACCACGTTGCCCTTGAGCGCTTCGGCAATTTCATCCATGGGGAACTTGCGGTTAGTGATCGATTTGTCGGTGCTGTACACCACCGTGCCATCCGCGCGCCAGATCTTGATCGAGACGATGTGTCGTTTCAGCGAGCGACTCTCCATCAGCCGATCCAGGGACTGGACGCTGGCGGGCGAGAGGTTGTTATCGCGACTCATCTCCTGCACGTAAGGCTCCAGAAACGCCTCCATGTAATGCGCGCCGGCCTCGGCCGCGCTTTGTACGGCGGCGCGTTCTATGCGCTCACTCACCAGTTTGCCGACGAAAAACATCGTCAGCCCAAGGATCAGTGCCGCGGCCAGCACAAACTGGGTGGAGCGGCTCAGATGGCGTGTGCGCGGCTTGAAGCGCCCGCGCCAGAGTCTTCTGTAGACAGGTCTGGGTTCGACCAAAGTCTCAGACTCATCGGCGACAAAAGTCTCGGTTTTTGATTGGACTTTTGCATCTTTTGCCATCGCGTCGATTTCCTGATGATCGTGGTAAGTCGGTTGAAAAACCTTGCGAGCCAACGGATATCCGGAGTTTGCCATGTACCAGCTAAAGCGCTTTACCCTCAATGCCAACGATATTTCGTTCCTTGAACAGCAGGTGTCCTTTCCGACCATTCATATCGTCGGCTACAACGCCTCTGGCCAGCCGCTGTACGGCTATGACGGTTCGGACGGCAACGTCCATGTGCTTGGCCTGCTGGGCAGCTTCAATCCGCTGGACACTCCGCCCGGTGAAACGGCCTGGTACAACGGCGCCCGCGATCCGATCGGTCTGCGCGATGTCTCCGGCCACTTCAATAACCTGACCCAGGACGGCCAGAGCTGGGGCAGCTTCGAACAGAACTTCATCCGTCTGACCCATTCGGACTACACGCACTACGTCCATCAGAATCTGAGTAACGCCGCATTGACTGGCGCAGGTGTGCCGGCAGGCGCCACGCCCATGTCTGACAGTAGTTCACTGTATAGCGATCCGACAGCGTCAGTGGTGGACTACACGCCACGGATGATCAGCCAGACCATTGTCAGTGGCGGCGTCACGTTCGCCACTGATGGCGCGGGCCATATTCAACACACCGCTGGCGGCGTGGCGATCGTCACCGATCCCGGCATTATCGGCGCCCTCGGTGAGGTCGATACCAGTGCTCCGGATTCCGGGCAGTACTTCATTCGCAACCAGAACACCGTGTCGGGCGACCCGTCGACCACCGGCTGGTTCACTCTGTTCGGGCAGTTCTTCGACCATGGGCTGGACTTCATCAACAAGCCCAACCAGAACGCGACCATTACCATTCCGCTGGCGCCGGATGATCCGCTCTACGGCAGCATCGGCCCGGATGGACAACCGGTTTACTCGATCAAGGTCCACCGCGCCTCGGTGGCGGAAGTGGACGGGCAGGGGGAGGCGCAATACATCAACCTCGACTCGCCTTATATCGATCAGAACCAGACGTATGGTTCTGCTGATTCGGTAACCCAATTGCTGCGCCAGTGGGTTGCAGACCCCAACCACCCAGGCCAATTCATCGCCGGTGCGGCGTTGTTCGATGGCAATACGTTGAGTGATGAGGCCGCCTGGACGCTCAATGGCGTGCTCACCCACCAGACCCTGCCGACGCTCACCGAACTGCGTGCTCACATAGCCGAAACCGGTCGTGATGACCTGACCTGGGATGACATTGCCAACTTCCGCGTGCGCGATGCCCAAGGCCACGTGCTTGATGCCGATCCCAATACGGCCGGCGTGCAGGTGGTTTATACCCGCGAAGCCATCCTGCTGGACATGAACCCGCACTTCGATGATGTGCATATCGACCAGGCCAAGTTGATGTCGCTGGATTCGCACATCACCAGCATCACCTTCGATGCGAACAACCCCTACGGCATGGTCTTCAACTACGACAATTCCGGGCCGAAGAACCTGTTCAGCTTCGTCAATTTTGCCGATTTCACCATCACTGCGGCGCCGGGCAGCGCCGATTACGCGGTGGCCAATGAACTGCTGCTGGAGTCGGTGGGCGACCACTACATTGCCGGTGACGGGCGAGTGAACGAAAACTTCGGCCTGACCGCGATTCACCACGTCTTCCACGAAGACCACAACGTGCAACTGATCAACCTGCAGAACGAAGTGCTGGCGCAGACGGACGTCAATGTGCGGCACAACTGGCAGGTTCAGGTCAGCAATGGCAGCGGCGGTTTCTTCAGCGACGCCAGCGGCAATTACACGTTGGCCGATGGCGTTACCGTGTCGTGGGATCAGGACAAACTGTTCTACGCGGCCAAATTGACGGTGGAGATGGAATATCAGCATGTGGCGATCGACCAGTACGCCCGGCTGATCACACCCGATCTGCCGGAGTTCGTCAGCTATGACTCGGGTATTAACGCCAATATTTCACTGGAGTACGGCGAGGCTGCTTTCCGTTTCGGCCATTCGCAATTGCGCGAAACCATCGATGCCCTGGAAAAGAACGCCAGTGGTGGCTACGACCTGACTGGCGCGATCACTCACTATGCGCTGGAGCAGGCGTTCCTCAATCCCGGTGGGTTTGCCGAAGTGGGTCCGACCGCTATTGCGCTGGGCATGACCCGGCAGGTCAGCAACGAGATCGATGAGTTCGTGACACCAGCCCTGCAACAAGGCTTGCTCGGCCAGCCGCTCGATCTGGCGACCATCAACCTGGCACGCGGACGCGATCTTGGGTTACCGACCCTGAACCAGGCACGTCAGCAAATCCATGACGCCTTGATAGCCGAGCGTGCCTCGCCCGCCGGCACTCAACATCACACCAACCTGATCGTTGACAGCCTGACGCCCTATACCAGTTGGAGCGATTTCGCCAACAACATGATTCACCCCGAATCACTGGTGAACTTCATTGCGGCTTACTCCTTCGACGGTGACGTGGCCCATGCCCAAGCCATCATCGACGCCGACCAGACCGGCGAAACGGTCAACTATGCCGGTGGCAGTGTCACCGCCGAGCAGGCGGCGTACTTCCTCTCCGGTGCGGCGGATCCCAGCGGCAATCATGTCGAGGGTTACGACGGCTATAACTCGATTGACCTGTGGATTGGCGGGTTGGCGGAAAAACATGTGTACCTCGGACAGTTGGGCACCACCTTCAATGCCATCTTCGAGGATCAGATGGAGCGGTTGATGGACGGTGACCGGTTCTACTACCTGTACCGCCTCGACCTTGGCTTGCCGGCCATGACCAACTTGAACGAGCAGGTGGTGACCGAGCAGTTCAAGGACATCATTGAACGCACCACCGATGCTCGGCACCTGGCCGGGGACGTGTTCGGCTATGCCGACAGCTATATCGAGTTGAGCTACACCGACTCTGGCACCACGACAACGTCGTACAAGAGCGAGCACAAGTACGGCACCCTGATCGCAGCCAACCAGGTCGGTATCTACTCCACCGGCGGTGGTGGCGGGATCGGCGGTAACGGTTTGCTGGTGAGCCTGGTCAATCCGGAAACCCACACCGCTCAAACCTACATCCGTGACTACCGTCCCGATCAGGGCGAAAACCCCGATGGCACGGCGGCAGTGGGCTACAACTCCCACGAAGTGCTGGTCGGCACTGACTTCAACGACTGGATCGATGCCGGTGACGGCGACGATACGATCTACGGCGAGGGCGGTGACGACATCCTTGATGGCAAGGCCGGTGCCGACCACATCTATGGTGGTGACGGTAACGACATCATCTACGGCGGCGATATCGAAGACTTCCTTGATGGCGGGGAAGGGGATGACATCATTTACGCCGGGACCAGCGCCGGCGGGATTGACATAGTGATTGGCGGAGGCGGTAACGATCACCTGTATGGCGAGGCCGGGATCGATGAGATTTACGGCGGCGACGGCGATGACTACATCGATGCCGGTGGCGATACCGACCTGGTACATGGTGGCGACGGTAATGATGAAATCTACGGCGGTGACGGTCCGGATATTTTGTTCGGCGATGACGGTGACGACATCATTTCCGGCGGTTCCACCGGTGACCAGGAATTCGGCGGGGCCGGCGATGACATTCTGCTGCCGGGCCTGGGTGGCGCCCCCGGTCAGGGGGATGGCGACGAAGCCATTGGCGATATCGGGTTCGACATCGTCGCCTTCAGCGATGTGAACATCGCTCTGGATGCGGCCGCTGATCTTAACAATCAGAACATTGTGGCGGCGCCGGGCACGGGTGTGCTGTTCCAGCCATTCAACGCTTTGCTGACCGACATTGAAGGGCTGATCGGCTCACGTTTCAGCGACAGTCGTCCGAATACCGGCAACCCGGGCGCGCCTTTGGCGGGCCTGATCGGCGATGGCGCCGAGAACTGGCTGATCGGCGGTAGCGGTGATGATGTCATCCAGGGCAATGCTGGCAATGATGTGATCGTGGGCGACTCGATCAAGCTTGCGGACTTGAATCACTTGCTCGCCAGTCAGGGTTTCGACCAGCACTTCACCAGTCTGCAGGCGAGTCGTCCTGGCTTCATTCTGGGTGACAACCATGATGCGCCCGGTACGGCGGACGGCACAGCGGACACGGCGCTGTTCAGCGGCAATTTTGCCGACTACAGCATCAGCAAATTCACCGATACCCGGCCCGGTGGTGAGTTGATCACGGCGTTCAAAGTGGTGGACTTGCGCATCGGTGCCGCTAATGTCGATGGCACCGACATCGTGATCGGTGTGGAAAAACTGCGTTTCGCCGACCGTACGGTCAACCTCAACGTTAACAACCAGTTGCCGACCGGTAATGTGACGCTGTCCGGTTTCGCGACGGCGCCGACCACGCCGAGCCGTCCAGTGCCGGCGCAATACCGGCTGACCGCCAACACCTCGGCGATCCAGGATGCCGATGGCTTACCCGGGCCAAGCGGTTTCTCCTATCAATGGCAAGCGCTGGTGGGTGCGGCGTGGCTCAACATCTCCGGCGCCAATGCGTCGACGTTTGCGCCAACCTCCGCGCAGTTCGGTCAGCAGTTGCGCGTGGTCACCACCTACACTGACAACAACGGCACGGTGGAACAACTGACCTCCGATCCCTCTGAGGCGGTCGGTAGGTTTATTGAAGGTAACAACGGCTTCAACGTCCTGAACGGCACCAATTATCAGGACATCCTGCTGGGTTACTCGGGTACCGATGTGCTCAACGGGGGGCTCGGCGCGGACCTGCTGGACGGCGGTAGCGGCAGCGACATCATGCGTGGCAATGCCGGCAATGACACTTACATGGTCGACTCCAATGGTGACTTGGTGCAGGAGAGCCTCAATGAAGGCAACGACACAGTCATGTCTTCTGTCAGCTACACCTTGGGTGCGAACGTCGAAAACCTGACGCTGTTGGGCTCCGGCAATATCAACGGTACCGGTAACGAACTGGACAACATCATTACCGGCAACAGTGGCAATAACCGTCTCAGCGGGCTGGCAGGCGCTGACACGATCTTCGGCGGCGCCGGCAACGACACGATCCTGGCGTCGGTCAACGACGGCAACGACCACTATGACGGCGGCACGGGCACTGACACCTATGATCTGTCGGCCACTTCGGCGGCGGCCACGGTGGATTTGCAGGCTGGCACGTCAACCAGCACCCAGACCGGCAGCGACACCCTCACGGGCATCGAAAACGTCATCGGCAGTTCCGGCAACGATCACATTCAGGGTGATGGCGCCGCCAACCTGTTGCAAGGTCAGGGCGGTAACGACTGGATCGACGGTGGCAGCGCAAACGACATCCTGGTCGGCGGGCAAGGGCAGGACACGCTGTACGGTGGTCTTGGCAACGACACCTTCCAGGCCTCGGTCAACGACGGCAACGACAGCTATGACGGTGGTGACGGCGTCGACACCTATGACTTGTCGGCAACCTCGGCCGCAGCCACGGTTAACCTGGCCAGCGGTACGGCTAGCAGTTCGCAAACCGGCAATGACACCCTGACCGGCATTGAAAACGTGATCGGCAGCAGCGGCTCCAACAGCCTGATCGGTGATAACGCAAACAACGTCCTGATGGGGCTTGGAGGTAACGACACGCTCGTTGGCGGTGGTGGCAACGACACCCTGGTGGGCGGCGCGAACCGTGACACGTTGACCGGCGGGGCCGGTAACGACATGTTTGTGTTCACCTCTACGGGCGACTCAGGGACGTCCACCTTGAGTCGAGACGTCATTACCGACTTTACCCAGGGAGAGGATCACATCGACCTGTCACAAATAGATGCGCGTACCTCCGGCGGCGGATCTGGTGGAAACCAGGATTTCACGTTCCTCGGTGAGTGGAATGGCGCGGGCAGTGAGTTCAACAACCAGGCGCAATTGAAATACCACTACGTCAGTGTCAGCGGTGTTGATCACACTTATGTGGAGGGCAATGTCAACAATGGCAACGGTGCTGACTTCCAGATCGATCTGGTCGGGCATGTTGCGCTGACAGCGAGTGACTTTATCGGCGTGGTTTGATTCATTCATGTAATAAGAGCGCCCCGCCAGGATCGGGGCGTTTTTATAGCTGTAAATTGCTCATTTGCGTGCTTCAAAAGTATGACCATTTCATTGGGTTAGTGTTGTAAATGGGAATGTCTCGCTATTGATATTGTCTCGTCAAGTTAACACTGAATGGATCCAATAAAACCTGAGAAGTTGCGTGTGAATAAAGCAGGCTAGCTGGCGTGGGCATTGCAGGGAAGTTGTTGATTAATGAGTCGTTAAGTGATGCTGCCGTTTGTCGGTGGTTCGCCCGAAAATTGAACATTCAAGCATTATGAACCTCAGATTATTCAGGACGTCACCCTTGGCGGCCGCTGCAATCGCAGAAAAGAAGTGGACTCCGAACCTCATGTGCATTCAGTGCAAATGAGGATTTTTTTATCTGAAATTCAGGGCGTAATAGTTGGTGTTTTGTGGGTGTGTCAGTTGAATCAATAGGTAATTAATACCGGCGATTCGATGGGTCTGTTGTGAGCGAAGTTAGAAAGTTATTGGCAGAATTTAGTCTGTTTTGTGGCTGACCTGAGCAGTTGATTAAGTTGGAGAGTATGAGCGTGACAATAAATACAATGATGAGCCTGTTTGAGCAAAAAGAATTTATGGAGTTTCTGCGCCTGGGTGTCATATATGTTCATTTGGTGGCGTGTTGTGTGGCAATGGGTCTTGTGTTGACCAGTGATGTTGCGATGGTGAGTGACCTGTTAAAACAAAAAACACCCTCTGAACATGACAATGCTCATATGGAGAAACTGCAGAAGTCGGTGGTGGTTGCCCTCATAGGCTTGTGGCTGACCGGTACGGCGGTCGTCGGTATCGATTATCTGGATAAAGGCATGGATTACTTTATGAATCCAAAGCTGCAAGCCAAAGTGATCATCGTTGTGATGTTGAGCTACAACGGCGTCTTGTTGCATCGCCTGGTGCTGCCGGCGTTACAGAAGGCTGGCTCGCTGCTCCATCTCGGGTTCAGCGCAAGAATGCTCGCACTGTTCTGCGGCTCGCTCTCGGCAGTGTCCTGGATGTATGCCGCCATGCTGGGGGTCGGACGTCCGCTGGCGTGGAAGTACTCTCTTTCTGAATTGTTGATGGCGTATCCGGTCCTGATACTGCTTGGTTTCATAGTGATGTCGGCGTTGACGTACCGCGCTAAACGCCAGATGGAAGCGACTGAGCCGCAGTGGATCGAACTCAGCGCTCGCTGATCAACTGAAAGCCCGCCAGGCAAAAGTCTGGCGGGCTTTTTTACGCCTCGGCGAAAAGCAGGCGGTCCGGCACTCAGCGGCCCAGGAACGCCAACAGATCCTCGTTCAACGCTTGCGCATGAGTCACCGCAAAGCCATGCGGCGCACCCTTGTAGACCTTCAGTTCGGCACCCTTGATTTGCGCGGCAGACTGTTTGCCGGTGATGTCGAATGGCACGATCTGATCACCGTCGCCATGGATCACCAAGGTCGGTACATCGATCTTGGCCATGTCTGGGCGGAAGTCGGTTTCCGAGAACGCCGTGACGCAATCCAGGGTGCCTTTGAGCGAGGCCAGCAGGGCGACATTCAGGGTTTGCGTGAGCACGCCGTCAGAGACGTTCTGACCTTGATTGGTGCCATAGAACGGGGCGGCGAAATCGGCGATGAACTGCGCGCGGTCTTGCAGCAGGCCCGCCTTGATACCGTCAAATACCGACTTGTCGACGCCCTGCGGGAAATCGGCTTTCTGGCCGAACAGCGGCGTCACCGCGCCCAGCAGCACCAGGCCGGCAACCCGCTCGCTGCCGTGACGGGCGATGTAGCGACTGACATCGCCACCGCCCATGGAGAAGCCCACCAGCGTGACTTCACGCAGATCGAGGTGATTGATCAATTGCGCGATGTCATCGGCGAAGGTGTCGTAGTCGTAACCGGTCCATGGCTGATCCGAGCGGCCAAAACCGCGGCGGTCGAAGGCGATGGTGCGGTAGCCGCGGCTGCTCAGGTATTCCATCTGGTATTCCCACATGTCGGCATCCAGCGGCCAGCCGTGGCTGAACAGAACAGGCTTGCCGCTGCCCCAGTCCTTGTAATAGATCGCGGTGCCGTCTTGCGTGGTGAATGTGCTCATGGGAACTCCTTACGTGGCGAATGGATGCCGTGATGGCAGCGTTCACTATCGGCGTAAAGCTCAAGGGGGACTTGTACGCAAGTGCTCGATTATCGAATCCGACAGATCGGCGACAAGCTCCGAAAAATTGTTTCAACTTATGTTTGACGTCAAAATGATGGCCATCTAACATCTCGCCACTATTTTGATATCACTTTCCGTCTCGAGGGATCGAACATGTACCCACCCGCCCTCGCGGCGAGGTTGTGCGTAGCTTTGCTGTGCCTGTCCGCGCTCCAAACCGCTTTTGCTGCACCCACACCCGGTGAAACCGACCTGATCCGCGACCGCCAGAACCGTCTTCTCGAAGAGCAGCAGCGGCGTCTCGAAGAACTCAAGGATCTGCCCGGCAAGGACGCCAAACCTGCCCAACCCGCAGCGCCCACCGACACCCGTTGCTTCCCGATCAAGAATCTCGAACTCAAGGGCGCCGACAGCCTGTCCGAGCGCGACAGGGCACGCCTGCTCAACCCCTACATCGGCGAATGCCTCGGTGTGCCACAGCTCAACGAGCTGCTCAAAGTCATCACTGACCATTACATTGAGAAAGGTCTGGTCACCAGCCGCGCGTACCTGCCGCAACAGGATCTGTCCGGCGGCCATCTGAAGGTGCTGGTGGTCGAAGGCAAGCTCGAAGGCATGAAGGGCGCCGAGAACAGCAAGCTGTCGGAGCGCGAACTGGCCATGGCATTCCCCGGCAAGTCGGGCGAACTGGTCAACCTGCGCGAGATCGAGCAGATGGTCGATCAGCTCAATCGCCTGCCGTCCAATCAGGCAAAAATGGAACTGGCGCCAGGCAAGAACGTGGGTGGCAGCACGGTGCTGGTGACCAACACCCCGCAGAAACCCTGGCGTGTCGGGCTGTCGCGCAATAACGACGGCCAGCGCAGCACTGGCGAACAGCAGTGGGGCACGACGTTCGACTGGGACAGCCCGTTGGGCCTGGCCGATCAGTTGAGCCTGCGCGGCGGTCACGATGCGATGACCGATCACCAGCACACCTCCAGAAACGCCGTGCTCAATTACAACCTGCCATGGGGCTGGTGGAACTTCAGTTACACCTACAGCCAGAGCGAATACCGCTCGCAGATCGCCGCCAACGGCTACAACTTCAAGCAGACCGGTGACAGCGAAAACCATCAGATCCGCGCCGAGCGAGTGATCCACCGCGACGCTGTCAGCAAGACCTCGCTCAACGCCGGTTTGTCCTACCTGCGCACCAACGCCTACATCGAAGACAGCAAGCTCAAGCTGAGCAGCAACCGCATCAGCGAAGCGCAGTTCGGCTTCAACCACGGCCGCCGTGTCGGCAGTGCGTTCGTCAACTTCGACGCCGGCATGCAGGAAGGCATCGGCGCGTTCGATGCGCAGGGCAGCCACGATCCAGGCCCCGGCGAACCGAACGCGCGCTACCGCAAATACACCGCCACCCTGAGCTACTTGCAGCCCTTCAAAGTGTGGGGCGAGTCCTTAACGTTCAGCAGCCTGATGACCGGCCAGCGCAGCGAAGACGTGCTGTTCAGCTCCCAGCGCACCAGCCTTGGCGGCTCGTCGTCGATCCGTGGTTACAAGGATCAATCCTTGTCGGGCGACAGCGGCGGTTACTGGCGTAACGATTTGCGCTGGGCACGTCCGGTGACCGCCGAATGGTTGCGCCCGGTGTTCGCTGAATACGGCACCAGTCTGGGTTATGACCAGGGCGTGATCCGCGGCGATCGCTACAACGGTAATCAGCACGGGCGCATGTCGAGCAACTCGCTGGAACTGTTCGCCCGTGGCGAGCACGTCGCCGCCAGCGTGACGTTTGCGCACTCGCTGGAACGCCCCGATGTGCTGACCGAGCGTGAAGCACCGATCTATTTCCGCCTGGATTTTTTCCTTTAATCACTGTTTTCCAGAGACCATCGACATGGATGTTCGCCAGTTTGCCTTTCTCGCAAGTCAGCCCACACCTGCCGTAAAAACCCGTGAATCGTTCCTTGGCATGCCCAAGCGCGGACTGGCGTTTTTGCTGGCGAACGTCATGTTCTGGCAACCGATCTGGGCGCAGGCGGACGGGATTGTGGTGGCCACGCCGGGCACCAGCCTCGGTCAGGCCGGCAACGGTGTACCGATCGTCAACATCGCCACGCCCAACGGCACGGGCCTTTCGCATAACCAATTTCACGATTACAACGTCGGCACCCAGGGCGTGATCCTCAACAACGTCGCCGCGCAGACCGGCGTGACGCAACTGGGCGGGATCATCGTCGGCAATCCCAACCTGACCAACCGGGTGGCCGCGCAAACCATCCTCAACGAAGTGGTCGGCGGCAGTCCAAGCCAGTTGCGTGGTTACACCGAAGTGGCGGGGCAGTCAGCCCGGGTGATTGTTGCCAACCCTTATGGCATCAGCTGCAACGGCTGCGGCTTCATCAACACCCCGCGCGTGACCTTGACCACTGGCAAACCGGTGTTGGACAACGGTCGCCTGGATCGCTTTCAGGTCGATCAGGGCAGCATTGCCATCGACGGTGCCGGGCTCAACGCCAGCAACGTCGACCGCTTCGAAATCATCACCCGCAGCGCGAAGATCAACGCCGAGATTCAGGCCAACAACCTGACCATCGTCGCCGGTCGCAATGATGTCAACGCCGACAGCCTCAACGCCACCGCCCGCGCCGATGATGGCAGCGGTAAACCGGGGCTGGCCATCGACTCTTCGGCGTTGGGCGGCATGTACGCTGGGGCGATCAAACTGGTAGGCACCGAAGCCGGGGTCGGGGTGAAACTCGACGGCAACCTGGCGGCCAGTGGCGGTGATATTCAGCTCGACGCCAACGGGCATCTCAGCCTCGCGCAGACTTCTGCTACGGGGGCAGTGAACGTCAAAGCGACCAGTCTTGATGCTCGCGGCCCGGTCTACGCCGGCACCGCCGTCAACGTGCAAACCCAAGGCAACCTGACCAACCAACAAACGCTTGCCGCCCGGGACAGCATCACCCTGAGCGCCGGCGGTGTACTGACCAACAACGGCATTATCGAAGCCGGGGTCAACGCCGACACCAGCCGCAACGCCAGCGGCGATGTGAGCCTGAGTGCACAGAACCTCAACAACGTCGGCAAGAGCGTGGTGGCCAGCCGCAACCTGACGGTCAATACCAGCCAGACCCTCAACAACTAGGGCGGCACGTTGAGCGCCGCGCAAACCGCCAACATCACCGCCGGTACCCTGGGTAACCAGAACAAGGGCCGAGTATTGAGCAGCGGCAACCTCAATCTCACGGCCAGTCAGGTGCTTAACGGCAACGGCCTGATCACCAGTACCGGTCATCTCAGTGCCACCCTTGGCCACCTGAACAACCGCACTGGCGAACTCTCGAGCCTGGCCAGCGCGACGCTGCGCATGGCCACGCTGGATAACGTGGCGGGATTGGTGAACGCCGGTCAGGCCTTGAGCATCACCGCCACGGGGGCTGTGAACAACCAGGGCGGTAAACTGACCAGCCTCGACAGCCTGAGCCTCAACGCCGGCAGGGTCGATAACAGCAACAAGGGCCAGATCGCCAGCAACAAGACCCTGACGGCCACTGTCAGCAGCCTCGACCAACACGATGGCGGGCAACTCACCAGTGGCACGTCGCTGACCCTGGACCTGAATCACGGCGAGCTGAACAACCAGAACGGTTTGATCAACGCCCCGGTGCTGGTGCTGAAAAACCTCGCGCAGGTGGATAACCGCAACGGCGAAATTTCCAGCGCCCAGGCTTTCACGCTGGCGGCCGACAGCCTCGACAACAGCAACGGCAAACTGCTCGGCAATCAGGCAGTGACCCTGCGCGTGCAGCAAGCGCTGACCAACATCAAAGGCCTGATCGCGGCGGCAAGCGTCGATGTACAGGCCGGTAGCCTGAACAACAACGGCGGCACCCTCACCAGTCGTACTGGGCTCGACCTTCGGGTTAACGGCCAGCTCGACAATCAGGACCAAGGCCTGATCAACGCCAGCCAAAACCTGAACATCAACACCGCGAGTTTGAACAACCAGAACGGCGGCTCGTTGCTCGGCAGCTCTATTGCCATCGACTT
Source organism: Pseudomonas sp. NPDC087614 (assembly GCF_044743485.1). Lineage (NCBI taxonomy): Bacteria > Pseudomonadati > Pseudomonadota > Gammaproteobacteria > Pseudomonadales > Pseudomonadaceae > Pseudomonas > Pseudomonas sp. NPDC087614. The sequence goes on from NZ_JBIUWN010000050.1 coordinate 40,045, forward strand.
CAGCGGCGCCATGGGCGACCTGAACAACGCCAACGGCCTGATCACCACCACCGGTCAACTGAACATCCGCAACCTGCGGGACTTGAACAACCAGAGTGGTGAAATCTCCAGCAGCCAAAGCTACACGCTGACTGGCCGCCACCTGGACAACAGCGACGGCAAGCTCATCAGTCGTCAGCAACTGGACCTTAGCGCCGCTACCACCACTAACCTCAATGGTCTGATTTCCGGTTAGCAAAGCCTGAGCCTTCTAGGCGGCAGCCTCGACAACCGCAATCACGGCACCTTGTCCAGCCGCAACGGTGACGTGCTGGTGGACCTTACCGGTGCCGTGCGTAACAGCAACGCCGGCGCTCTGGTCAGTAACAGCACGTTGAAGGTCATGGCGGCCAGCCTCGACAACAGCGACAACGGCATTCTTTCCGGTGCCGGTGCGCAAACCTTCGTCATTGCAGGAACACTGAATAACGCCCAGGGTGGTTTGATCGACAGTGGCGCCGCTCTGGATATCCAGGCCAAAGCGCTCGACAACACCAACGCAACCATCAACGCTCAGCAGGACATCAGCTTCACCGGCACCGACCTGAACAACAGCACCGGTACCTTGGCCGGCAATGGCGCGATCACCCTCGATCTGCTCGGCACCTTGACCAATACCAGCGGCAAACTGGCGAGCAACGGCCCGCTGGTCATTCAGCGCGCGCAGCAGATCAATAACCAGAACGGCAAATTGATCAGCCAGGGTTTGCTGAGCCTGTTGACCGGTGGTCTCGATAACCGCAATGGCGGCATTGTCGGGGCCAACGATCTATTGACGCTCACGGCCAGTGGTTCCGTGCAGAACAGCGCAGGCGGTCAGATCTTCAGCAGCGTCGCCGGCCTGACGCTCAATGCCGCCAGCCTCGATAACGCCAAGGGCATTCTGCAAAGCCAGGGCGATCTGACGGTAAAAACCGGCGGCGCCATCGACAACCAGAGCGGGCGCATCGTCGCCACGGCCGGCATCCTCGACATCACCGCCGCCAGCCTCGACAGCCGCGGCGGTGTGCTCTCCAGCCTGCAAGGCGCCTTCAGCAGCCACATCACGGGTGTATTGCGCAACGGCTATGACCTGAACAACAACCGCCAGGGCGGGATCATTCAGGCCCAGAGCCTGGACCTCAAGGCACTGGCCGGCATCGACAACTATGGCGGGCGGATCACCGCGCAAACCGGCGATACCATTGTCGACACCGGCACCAACGGCAGCTTCGACAACCGCAATGGCGGCCTTTACGCCAAGGGGCTGGTCAGCGTCACCGCTAAAGACTTCGACAACAGCGGCGACAACGACGGGCAGATCGGCGGGAAACAGATCGACCTGAGCCTGCGCGGCGCATTGAACAACCGCCTGGGCATCATCGAAAGCGAAAGCACCCTGACCATTTCCGCCGCCAGCCTCGATAACCAGACCGGTCAACTTCGCGCGCTAGGCGGCAATGGTAAAACCACGTTCGCCATCGGCGGCCTGTTCGATAACCGCAATGGCGCGGTGGAATCCGCCAACACCAACCTGACTCTCGCTGCCGGTAGCTTGCGGAACGTCGGCGGCAACGTGCTGCACGTCGGCACCGGCCTCCTCGACATCGCCACCGGCCAACTGGGCAGCGCCGGCGGCAACTTCGTCACCCGTGGTGGCCTGACCCTGACCGCCGCCAGTTGGACCAACAGCAGCGTGATCCAGGCCGATCGCCTGACCGTCAACATCAACAGCCTCAACCAGACGGCCGGCGGCCAACTGCTGGCCGTCAGCACACTGACCGGTAACGGCGGTAGCTGGAATAACGATGGCCTGATCGCGAGCGACGGCAGCCTGAGTCTGACGCTCGGTGGCACGTACTCGGGCAATGGCCGGGTCAGCAGTCTAGGAACGTTTGGCCTCAGCGCTGCACAACTGAACCTCAATGCCGCATCGAGCCTCGCCGGTGGTGGCAACACAACCATTTCCGTGGGTGGACAACTGAGCAACGTAGGTCGCCTGACCTCGGCTGCCGACCTGACCCTGACGGCCGGTAGCGTAAACAACACCGGAACTGTGGGCGCCGGCAAGAACCTGACGTTGACCACAGACGCGTTACGCAACGACCGCGGATTGATTTTCAGTGGCGCAGACATGCAGCTTCTGAGCCCCAGCTTCACCAACTACTACGGGCAGGTCTACAGCCTGGGCAGCCTGCTCATTGCCAGGGACAAAAAAGGGACCAAGGCTGATCTGCTGGACAACAGATCTGGTGGGATTGAGAGCACCGGCGACCTGACGATTGCCGTCACGACGGTTAACAACGTCATGGATGTGTTGCAGTACACCGAGCATGAGAAAAGTGTCGCGACCATCACTCAGTTGTCGTGCACGCTGATCTCGTATGGATGTGACAGCCGTGGCGGTGGCCGCATCAACGGCCTTTGGGAAATTGCCGAAACCGATCGCTTGAAGATCACGCTTCATTCTGAAGCCGCCTCGATCAACAGCGGCGCGGACCTGACGATCAACGCTGGCGAAGTGAACAACACCAGCAGCAGCGTTACCGCCGCCGGGGATTTAAAGATCACGGCGTCGACGATCAACAACAAGGGCGTGCAAGAGCAGGACATCGAAACCACCCGACGATTCGTGAGCTGGGTCAACGAAACCGCTTCGGCCATTGGCATGGCTGACCTCTTCACCCAACGAAACAACCCGACACCTTCGGCCACCGTCGAACAGGACATGAGCAACTTTCTGGCCTGGATGGGCGAAACCCTGCCGACCAGCAGCCGCATCATCAACGGTGAGTCTCTGGATGCAATCATCCAGGCGGGTGGAAACGTCACCCTCGATGCCACCCAGAACATTAACAACAGTGTGGTCCGCCCGTACTACGCCTATGTGGCGGCGGGTCGCACCACAACCGACACCGGCGCGGGCAGCGGCTACTCGACACCGATCCAGATCAACCAGCAACTCGCCCCCGACCTGGCCCAGCAACAAGTCAACCCGCTGACGCTTCCCGGCTTCAGCCTGCCCACCAGCCAGAACGGCCTGTTCCGTCTGAGCCAGGAAGGCAGCACCAACCCGACCGCCACCGGCCCGCAAAGCTGGACCCTCACCGGCGCCAGTGTCACCTCGTCCACCAGTACGCCGGTCACTATCAACCGCGTGCAAGGCCTGCCGAACAGCGCCGGCAAATCCCAGCCGCACAGATACCTGATCGAAACCAACCCGGTACTCACCGACCTCAAGCAGTTCATGAGTTCGGACTACCTACTGTCCGGCCTGGGCTACGACCCCGACCAGAGTGCCAAGCGCCTGGGCGACGGCCTCTACGAGCAGAAACTGGTCCAGCAAGCCGTGGTCGCCCGCACCGGCCAACGCTTCATCGACGGCCAGACCTCGGACGAAGCGCTCTACAAGTACCTGATGAACAACGCCATCGCCAGCAAGGACCAGCTCAACCTGAGCCTCGGCGTGACCCTCACTTCACAGCAAGTCGCGGCCCTGACCCACGACATCGTCTGGCTCGAAGAGCACGAAGTGAACGGCGAAAAAGTCCTGGTGCCGGTGCTGTACCTGGCCAACGCCAACAATCGCCTCGCAGCCAACGGCGCGCTGATCCAGGGCAGCGACGTCACCCTCATCGCCGGCAAAGACCTGAACAACGCCGGTACCCTGCGCGCCAGCCAGAACCTTGATGCGACGGCCAAGAATGATCTGGTGAGCAGCGGGTTGCTGGAGGCCGGGGATCAGTTGAAGGTGCTCGCCACCAATAATTTGACCAACAAAGCGGGGGGCATTATTGCCGGGCGGGATGTGATGCTGACCGCCACCCGTGGCGACGTGATCAATGAACGCACGGTGACCTCCCACGACAGCAGCGTTGGCGATTACAGCCACGCACGAGACTTCGTGGACAACGCCGCCCGCATCGAAGCCGCCAACAACCTGGTGATCAACGCCGGGCGCGACGTGCTCAACACCGGAGGTGTGTTGAAAAGCGGCGGCGACATGGAGATCGATGCCAAGCGCGACGTCATTATCACCTCGGTGGAGGAGCGCCACTCCGAAAGCCGTACCAACTTCCTCGACTCAACCCTCACCCAGCACGGCGCAGAGGTCAGTTCCGGTGCCGGCCTGACAATCGATGCCGGCCGCGATGTGGCAGCGGTCGCCAGCAAGATCGACGCCAAGGGCGACGTGACCATCGAGGCCAAGCGCGATGTGTTCTTCGGTGCCGCTGCCGACGAAGAACATTCTTATTTCAAAGACAAAAAGGAAACCCGTCAGGAAGACCACATCAGTCAGATCGGCACCTCATTGGAGGCGGGAGGCAAACTCACGCTCAAATCCGGCAAGGACATGACCCTGATCGCCAGCGACATCAGCGCCGGCAAAGAAGCCTACCTGCACGCCGACGGCGACCTGCAACTGCTGGCCGCGCAAGACAGTGATTACTCGCTGTATGACATGAAGAAAAAGGGCGGCTTTGGCGCCGAGAAAACCCAGCGCGATGAGGTGACGCAGATCACCCACATTGGTACGCAGATCAAGTCCGGTGGCGACCTGACGTTGTCCAGTGGTGGGGATCAGCGGTATCAGGTGGCCAATCTTGACAGTGGCAAGGACATTATCCTCGACAGTGGTGGGGCGATCATTTTTGAAGGTGTGAAGGACTTTCATGATGAGAGTCATACCCAAAGTGATGGTGATGCCTTCTGGACCTCGTCGAAAGGCAAGGGCAATACCGACGAGACACTGCGCCAGACCCAGATGATTGCCAAGGGCAACATCGTGATCAAGGCCGTAGATGGCCTGAAAATCGATATCAAGGATGTAAACCAGCAGTCCGTCAGCCAGACCATCGACAGCATGGTCAAGGCTGACCCGCAGTTGGCGTGGTTGAAAGAAGCTGAAGCGCGGGGGGATGTGGATTGGCGGCTTGTGAAGGAGATTCACGAGTCGTTCAAGTATGAGAATTCGGGTCTTGGCCCGGCTTCGCAGATGATCATTGCGATCATCATGGCCGCCGTCGTCGGGCCGGCTGCCCTGACAGCGTTAAGCGGAATGGGCACATTTTGGGCCGCGACTTTTGCGGCTGTGGCTACCGGCGCGGCGACAAATGCCACGACAAGCTTCATCAATAATGGCGGAAACCTTGGAGCGGTGTTCGCGGACGTGACTTCATCCGATGCGCTGCAGGGCTATGTGATTTCCGGGCTGACAGCCGGAATCACGGCGAACTATCTGAATAAACTGACCGGCGCGACATTCGATGCAACCGGGAAATATACCGGTCCATCCTTGGCGACGTGGAAAGGCGTCAGCACATTCGCGGGAAGTCAGATCCTGCAAGGTGGCACATCTGCGGTCATCACTAAAGCGCTGGGGGGAGATGCGAATGTAAGTGACGTGCTCAAAGGCGCACTGTTCAATACGATGGCCGCGTTCAGCTTCAATCTCGTCGGTGATCTCACCCTTAATGTCGTGGACGATGGGTCGGCAACAAAAGTCGCCATACATGCCATGGTTGGTGGACTATTGGCCGAGTTGACCGGCGGTGATTTTGCGACAGGAGCATTGGCTGCCGGTGCAAACGAAGCGCTCGTCGTGGAGCTGAAGAACCTGGTTAATGGCGATCCGAATCTATTGCTGACGGCGTCGCAGATTATTGGTGTTCTAGCCGCAACGGCGAGCGGAAACGCTGATGCAACCAGTCTGCAAATGGCTGCGTGGATCGCCAATAATGCGACCCAATATAACTACTTGAATCACGCTGAATATACCGAGCGATTTGAAGCAGAGATCGCTTGTAAAGGGGGTGACAGCAACGCGTGCACGCGAAGAGATGAGCTGAATAAACTGGATGTTGAGAGAGATAAGGCTATTTATACCGCCTGTAAAGCTGATCTGAGTAGTCCTGCTTGCAAAGTCTTACGCTTTGAATCCAAGAAAGCGGAGTTCGACCTCCTTCGAAATAGAAATACGCCTGAATCGCGCGAGCAACTTAAGCTTGCGATGCAAGATCCAGAATTGATGCGCTACTCGATTGATGCCGAGTTGTACAGCATTGGTCTGATGAACAACGAAGTCGATCGAATGTTGTCGACAAATATCGCCAACAAACTAATGGACGTGTTGACTGATGGCCTTCCTCTTATTGGTTCGGCAAAAGGGTTTTATGAGGCTGAAAGTGTTTGGGATTATGTTCTTGCCGCGCTCAATATTATTCCGGTCGAGAAATACGCATCCGACGTCGTTGACGGTGTCAAGAAGGTAAAGGAACTTCTAAAAGCCGGAAAAGCGTCAGAAGCTGACGCGCTGCTTACCGAAATTTTGAAAAAAACGTCGGATGGCAAAACGATCACAAAAATTACGGATGAAATGAAGGCGGATCCGTATCATCCTGATTGGAAGAAGTACTCTGGCACTGAGCCGAGAGCCGTGGGCGCTGACGTTGTTGACTTCAATGCCCAAGCCTCAAAGAACGTGAAAAATGTTACTGCACCTATTGATTTTGATGGTCATGTACTCAATGCTGAGGTAAAAAGTGGAGGAGCGGTAGTCGGTGGACATTCCATTGCAACTGGGGATGTTAAAGTGATTCCTGGTACAGCAACTGCGCCCAATGCCGAAGGGGTGTACAGAGCTGAGATTCAGGTGGCAGATCCGAACAATCCAGGGAGCTTTTTGAATAAGACGAACAACAACGGTGTGTCTACAATGTTTCCTGATTCATGGACGGGTGACCGAGTTAAGGTAGAAGTGGATGAGGCGTTTAAAAATAGGATAGTTTCTGGCGGAATGTGGAGAGGCACGACACCTAGCGGAGTGAGAGTCGAAGGATACTTGTCGCCCAATACAACCGTTTATCCACTGTATTAGGAAGTGTTATGAAGTTGATATTCGCGTGGACGATTTCGATGGGCTATATTTCTGTGGAATGCAGTTCAGACGTAGTTTATGGTGATGCTTACAGTCCATTGGCTTATATCCTGAATGATTCAGGTGGAGAGAGGCCATTGGATACATTGCCTTGGCTCGAGAGAGGGCTGGAGTTATTGCGTTCGGTAAAAATTTCAAGGGTGGAGGTTGCCGAATGGGGGCGAGAGGCATGGAGCGCCGAAATCACAAAAAGTCAGGTGAAGATATATTCACTGCATAATGAAAGCACTTTTGAGAAGGTGAGCCTCGATACCTTCGAGAGGGCATTGTCGGCTTGGATCGGGTTTATTCAGACGCCTCAGGTGCCGGGGTTTTGCGAAGAAGTTGTTGTTTAACGATACAGAAAAGTAGACCTGCTCGAAGAGGAGTAAAGGGAGTCGGGAGTAAATGGGGACATGCCACGTTTAATGTAATTGGCTGAAACAATACGTAAAATTTTTCCGTCATTTTAGCCTTGCGGCCCGCTAAGCTTTCAGTTCGAACAATTGAAAGGATTCAACGATGCCGCGTAGACCTCGAGTTTTGATGCCAGGCGTACTATTGGACTTGATTCAGCGAGAAAATGTGTAAATGGGGACAGGCCACGTTTAGATAAAGGGGACGGGCCACGGCTTAGAAATTTATAAAAAAGTGATCTGTTCCCGTTTTCTCCTCAGTGATTATCATCCGGATTTTGTCGATGCAATTAAAAAGATTGAGCCAGGTTCGTTTAACTCTAGGTGCTTGGAGTTTTGGAGTCGCCAGAAATGATTAGTGGGGAAGTCGGGCAGTTAGGGATGGTCTGAAGTAGCCCTGTATTTCCGGCCAACTTCAACCTCATCCAATTTTGAAAGCGGTAGACCGATCAAAAACGATCAGATTG